>SVDR01000014.1 GCA_015057755.1 Lachnoclostridium sp. | reverse complement strand
AGTTCCGTCCGGTTCTCAAGAAAGCTGGTTTCTTAACAAGAGATCCGCGTATGAAAGAGAGAAAGAAACCGGGTCTCAAAGGTGCTCGTCGCGCTCCGCAGTTCTCCAAACGTTAATCGTTGGTTTCAAAACAGATATCTCAATCCCGGAAATGTTATATTTCCGGGATTTTCTTTATTTAATTCCTGATATTATCTTTTAGGAATGAGAAAACAAAAACCCTCTCGGATGGTTATTAATCCGGGAGGGTTTTTCATTCCATTATTCAGATGGTGTATGTGCGAGCGCCATCGCTACGCCAACAGCGGAAAAGGCAAGTGTCAAAAGAAGCGGAACGGTTGCCGGCAAGAATAAGACGATACAGCCGAGGCAAAGGATGGAAAAAATCAATCCGATGGCAGTCGGGATCATGCGGGCGAGAGCAGAGACACCGGCTTCAGAGATCAGAGTCCGGAGATTTTTCTGCACCAGGACCGGAGTATGGTTTTCCCAGTCAGTCTTTTCAAAGTCGAACAGCAGCGGATAGAGGTGGGCTGTCGTACTCCAGAAAAGAAGAAGGACCAGCAGGGAAAGGGAGGACATGAAGATATATGTCATCTGTTCCTGGCTGAACATGGAATATACGAAAAATCCCATGCCGAAGATTCCGGAGATTAAAAGGAAACAAAGACCGATCGGAAGTGCTTTTATAAAGCTAACCCGAAACGCATGAAGGTATAATTTTGCAGCCTTTTTATGTGGGCGGTCGTCCATGACAAGTGCGTTGGTACAAAAACTCATTGCTGCCATTGCGGGACCAATGGTAATAATGGAGATACAGGACAGGAGAAATAAAAAGTTCCATATGACTAATGTCGGCAGACCGTCAGTCATGATCTCGCCAAGGCGTGTCGGTGTTTTTGCTTTGGCAGAGTCAAAAGAGGCGGGGTTATTTTTCTTTAATTTCAAAGGAGATTCCTCACTTTCTAACATGTTTTATGGTAATAACTATAATGAAGAACCGGGAATTTTTCAAGTTATAAATCCGGCGAACCTGCAGAAAAAATGGAGAAAATGCACAAAAAACGACAATATTTTTTTTGCAAATCATCAAATTTGATATCTCACGTAAATTTTACTTGAAAAAATCGCTGGAAAATAGTATTATAGGTATATAAGGAATTGGAAACGTTTCCAGTAACGTTTCCAGAAAGAATTCCAATAATCAAGAAATAAGTGGGAGGAAAAACTTATGAAGAAAAGATTAATGGCACTCGCTCTTACAGCAGCAGTAGGCGCTACAGCATTAACAGGCTGCGGCAGCAACCAGACAGCAGCTACAACAGCAGCACCGGCTACAGAGGCAGCAAAAACTGAGACAACAGCAGCACCGGCTACAGAGGCAGCAAAAACTGAGACAACAGCAGCACCGGCTACAGAGGCAGCTCCGGCAGCAGATGGTTCTGTTTACTACCTCAACTTCAAACCGGAGCAGGATCAGCAGTGGCAGGATCTTGCAAAAGCTTACACAGAGGAGACAGGTGTTCCGGTAACAGTTGTTACAGCAGCTTCCGGTGAATACGAGACAACACTTATGTCCGAGATGGGCAAGAGCTCCGCTCCGACATTATTCCAGGTAAACGGCCCGGTTGGTCTTGCTAACTGGACAGATTACTGCTATGACCTCGCTGGTACAGACGTTTACAACGAGCTTACAAGCGAAGGTTTCGCATTAAAAGATGGTGACGCTGTAAAAGGTATCGCTTATGTAGTTGAGTCCTACGGTATCATCACAAACAAATCTCTCTTAGAGAAAGCTGGCTACACAGTAGAAGATATCGATTCCTTCGAGGATTTAAAGAACGTTGCTGAGGATATCACAGCTCGTAAAGATGAGCTCGGCTTCGCAGCATTCTCTTCCGCAGGTATGGACGGTTCCTCCGACTGGAGATTTAAGACACACCTTGCTAACCTTCCGATCTACTTCGAGTATCAGGCAGACGGTATCGGTGCTACAGACGCGATCAAAGGTACATACCTTGACAACTACAAGAACATCTGGGATCTTTACATCAACAACTCCACATGCGAGCCGGCTGAGTTAGCAGCTAAGACAGGTGATGATTCCCGTAACGAGTTCCTTGCAGGTGAGGCAGTATTCTTCCAGAACGGTTCTTGGGAGTACGGCAACCTTACAGGCGAAGGCAAATTCACAGACGACGATCTGGCTATGATCCCGATCTACGTTGGTGTTGGCGACGAAGCTAATCAGGGTCTCTGCACAGGTACAGAGAACTACTGGTGTGTAAACGCAGAAGCTGAGGAAGCTGATATCCAGGCTACACTTGATTTCATGGCTTGGTGTGTAACTTCTGAGGAAGGTACAAATGCAATGGCTAACGAGATGGGCTTTGTAATCCCGTTCAAGAACGCTGTTGAGTCCCCGAACCTCTTCGTTAAACAGGACGTTGCTTATACAAACGCTGGCAAGCTTCCGGTATCCTGGAACTTCCCGACAATGCCGTCTGAGGAGTGGAAGAATGGCGTAGGTCAGGCTCTTACAGCTTATGCTGCAGACCAGACAGATGCTAACTGGGCAGAAGTAGTTACAGCATTCGTTGAAGGTTGGGCTACAGAGTACGCTCTTGCAAATCCGCAGTAATTAAAATTATAAATTGATTCAATTGCTGTATATTGAACCTTTTCAAAGGGGCGGGCAAGTGACTTGCCTGCCCCTGATTTTATATGGGGAATGTATTTACTAGAAAGGGGTGCTTCTATGGAAAAAGCGTTGAAGAAATATTCACCGCTCTTCGTGATTCCAACATTCGCAGCATTCGTGATCGGTTTTATTATCCCGTTCGCAGAGGGTCTGTATCTGTCCTTCTGCCAGTTCACAACCGTTAAAAATGCCAAATGGGTAGGAATCGCCAATTATCAGAGAGCATTTGCTGATGAATCTTTCACAAATGCACTCGGATTTACTGTTTCGTATGCAGTTGTATCCATCGTGGTCATTAACGTGATCGCCCTTGGACTCGCACTGCTTCTGACACGAAAATTAAAAGGTACGAATATTTTCCGTACCATTTTCTTCATGCCGAACCTGATCGGTGGTATCGTATTAGGTTATATCTGGCAGATCCTCATCAACTGTGTACTATCCATCGTTGGTGAGCCGCTGCTTGCGCTCAATGAGACAGCCGGTTACTGGGGTCTCATTATCCTGACCGCATGGCAGCAGATCGGTTATATGATGATCATCTACATCGCAGGTCTGCAGAACGTTCCGGGCGAACTGCTCGAGGCGGCTGAGATCGATGGTGCAAACGCGATCACAACCTTATTAAAGGTGAAGATTCCGATGATCATGTCTTCCATTACGATCTGTGTATTCTTAACATTGACAAACTCCTTCAAGCTGTTTGACCAGAACCTTGCTCTTACAGCCGGTGACCCGAAACATATGACAGAAATGCTCGCCCTGAACATTTACAATACGTTCTACGCACGTGCAGGTGCACAGTGGAAGGGCCTTGGTCAGGCGAAAGCCGTTATTTTCTGTATTCTGGTTATCGCAATCTCTATGATCCAGCTTAAAGCGACAAGATCCAAGGAGGTGCAGCAGTAATGAAGAAAGAAAATAAAGCATTAGATATGATGTGGACCGTTATCTTAACGATTGCATCCGTTCTTTATATGTATCCGATCGTTATGATCTTCTTTAACTCCTTGAAAGAAGAAACATCGATCTCCACAGACAGCGCATTTCAGTTGCCGACTGCAGAGACATTTGCAGGTCTTGAGAACTACCTGAATGCGATCAATTCCAAAGGATTTTTACAGAGCTTAGGATACAGTATAGTGATCACAGTGACATCTGTTGTTGCGATCCTTCTCCTCTGCTCCATGTGTTCCTGGTATATTACCCGCGTAAAGGGAATCGTATCCTCCGGATTATATTTCCTGTTTGCATTTTCCATGGTTGTTCCGTTCCAGATGGTTATGTTTACACTGTCTCAGACAGCGGATCAGCTGAAGTTAAATACTCCGTGGAATATCTGGATCATTTATCTTGGATTTGGTGCCGGTCTTGCGGTATTTATGTTCGCAGGCTTCATGAAATCCATTCCGTTAGAGGTTGAGGAAGCGTCCATGATCGATGGATGTAACCCGCTTCAGACCTATTTCCTTATTGTAATGCCGATGTTAAAACCGACTATGGTTTCCGTTGGTATCCTGGAAGCAATGTGGGTATGGAACGACTACCTCCTGCCGACACTGGTTCTCGACATCAAGAAGTACAAGACAATCCCGATGCTGATCCAGTATTTCCGTGGCAGTTACGGCAGAGTTGAGATGGGACCAATGATGGCATGTATCATGCTGACCGTTATCCCGATCGTTATCATCTACTTACTGGGTCAGAAACACATCATCAAAGGCGTTGCAGCCGGTGCTGTAAAGGGCTAATTGATGGCGTTGACCATAAAAGATATTGCACGGGAATCCGGATATGCAGTGGGAACTGTCTCCCGCGTGCTCAACAACCATCCGGATGTTTCGGATAAAGCCCGTGCGAAAATTTTAGAAGTGGTGGAAAAACATCACTTCAAGCTGAACAGCAATGCAAAACACTTAAAACAGCAGGCCAGCAATGGAATTGCGATCATCGTAAAAGGTAATCAGAACATGCTGTTTGCTTCGATCGTGGAGCAGATGCAGGGTATGATCCGTGAAAAAGGATATGCCTGCCTGATGTATTACATCGGTGAGATGGAAGATGAACTGGAGCAGGCATTTCAGGTCATTGTCGAGCGCAGACCGATGGGAATCCTGTTTCTGGGCAGTAACCTGGCTTACTTTAAGGAACGGTTTGATCGGGTTCAGATTCCCTGCGTGCTGGTAACCAACTCCGGCGAAGCGCTTGGATTTGACAAGCTTTCCAGCGTCAGCACCGACGACTCGGAGGCGGCGTACGCGGCGATCAGTCATTTGATCGATCTGGGGCATGAGAGGATCGGTATCCTTGGCGGTCAATTGGAAAAGTCAAGGGCTGCGATCACCCGCTACATCGGATGTCAGAAAGCATTTGAAGAAAACGGGCTTCCTTTCGAGGCGGCAAGCCAGTACGAACCGGCACTGTTCTCCATTTCTCAGGGGTATGAGGCAATGGAGCGTCTGATGGATAAGATGCCGGATCTGACGGCTGTCTTCGCCATGTCTGACACGATGGCACTCGGTGCGATCCGTGCGATCCGTGACCGTGGACTTCGTGTTCCGGAAGATATCTCTGTGGTTGGATTCGACGGAATCGAACTTGGAAATTATATGTATCCAAAACTTACGACTATCCGCCAGAATCGCGAGATCATCGCAAAGCGAAGTGTTGAAATCCTTTTGGGCAATCTGGCACAGATCAATGGAGCCGTCCACGAAACGGTTCCGTTCCAGGTGCTTTTAGGAGAAAGTACGAAAAAGCTGTAAGGCAACGAAGATAAGGATGTGAACGTTATGAGAAGCAATGGAATTTTGATGCATTTGTCTTCTCTCCCTTCTCCGCACGGAATCGGAAGTATGGGACAGCCGGCGAGAGAGTTTGCTGATTTCTTAGAAGCAGCAGGACAGTCACACTGGCAGATTCTGCCAATCTGTCCGACGGGCTATGGAGATTCTCCGTACCAGTCATTTTCTACATACGCGGGCAATCCGTATTTTATCGATCTTGATGAGTTGAAAGAAGAGGGGCTTTTAGAGGCGTCCGATTATGAACACATTGACTGGGAAAATGAACCGGACGATGTGAATTATGGAGTTTTATACGAGAAGCGCTATCCGGTGCTGAAAAAGGCAGTGAAGAATTTCCTGGAAAATCCATTGGCGGATTATCAGGAATTCTGCGAGAACAATGCTTTCTGGCTGGATGATTATGCGCTGTTTATGACACTGAAAAATGCCAATGGCGGCAAATGCTGGCAGGAGTGGATCCCGGGACACAAGAACCGCGATCTGGAGGCTCTGAAGGCGGCTGTGGAGGAGCATAAAGAGGAATTTATTTTCTGGAAAGTGATCCAGTATCTGTTCTTCCGCCAGTGGAACAAACTTCGTAAATATGTTAATAATAAAGGAATTTCCATCATTGGAGATCTTCCGATTTATGTTTCTCTCGACGGTGTGGATGCGTGGGCGCATCCGAAGTTATTCCAGTTCGACGAGGAATTATGTCCGAAAGAAGTGGCCGGTGTTCCGCCGGACGGTTTTTCGGCAGACGGACAGTTGTGGGGCAACCCGCTGTATGACTGGGAATACCATGCAAAAGACGGTTATTCCTGGTGGATTCAGAGAATCCAGTACCTTTGCAGCGTCTACGATGTGCTTCGCATTGATCATTTCCGCGGTTTCGATTCTTATTTCGCGATTCCGTACGGAGACGCAACAGCGAAGAACGGTGTGTGGAAGAAGGGTCCGGGCATGGATCTGTTCCGCGCAGTAGAAAAGGCGATAGGAAAACAGCCGATCATCGCAGAGGATCTTGGATATCTGACTGATTCTGTAAAACAGCTTCTTTCCGAGAGCGGTTTCCCGGGTATGAAGATCCTGGAGTTTGCGTTTGATAAGAGAGATGCGAACAGTGTTGAGTATCTTCCATATAAGTATATCCCGCACTGTATCGCTTACACAGGCACCCATGACAATGACACCTGTATGGGCTGGATGAAAACGGCGAATCCGGAAGACGTGGAAACTGCGGTCGAGTATCTTGGGCTGACAGAGGAAGAAGGCTATAACTGGGGAATGATGCGTGCTCTTTGGAGTACAATGGCTGATCTCACGATCGTGCAGATGCAGGATGTGCTGGGACTTGGCAGTGAGGCGAGAATGAATGCTCCGTCTACGGTTGGCAAGAACTGGAGATGGAGAGCAGTTCCGGGCAGTTACGGCAATGATCTTGCTGTGAAGCTGCGTCATAAGATGGAACTTTACGGACGTCTCTCATAAAGACAGTTAAACGGGCTGAGAATGAATTACTCATTTTCAGCCCGTTTTGTAGTTAACGGTCCGCAGGACGTTCTCTCGACCAGCTCTGCGTGGAGAAGCAGGGTACCGATCGGAACGTGGTTGAGCTGGCTTTTCAGTGCGTTGAATGCACTCTTTCCCAGATCAATGCGCTTCTGGCAGATGGTAGTCAGAGGCGGCGCCGTGTATCTGCAGAGGGGAATATCGTCAAATCCCATGATACTGATGTCATCCGGAATGCGCATGCCAAGCTCCAGACAGTAGACCATGACGCTGTGAGCCAGAATGTCATGGCTGCAGAGGATGGCGGTGCAGTTATTTTTCAGCAAACGCGGGAGGTGGTTGGAGAGGCAGATGTTTACGTGGAAGTCTGCTCCCATGACGCTCTCATCCGCGATGTATCCGTTTTTCAGCATGATCCTGGAAAATGCATCATACCGTTTGCGGTAAACGTGGGAGTCTAGGTCGCTGCTGAGGTAACCGATTCTCTGGTGACCCAGAGACTGGAGATAGTTGACAGCCATTTCGATGCCTTCTTCGTTATCGATTCCGATGGAGGTTACTCTTGGGTTTCCGCGGATGTAATTATCGTAAAGAATGGACGGGGTTTTACAGGTGGCAAAATCTTGCAGCCACGGTTCGGATAAGGAAAGACCCAGTAAAAATCCGCCGCAGTACCCGTGTTGGATCATGTAGTCGTCATAGTGGCAGTCGAGCTGCATCTGTCTGGTCAGCGGGATTACGTCCACTAAGAAGCCGGCCGGTTCGGCGACGATCCGGAAGCCGGTAACCACATCGTAACCGAAGTCTTCCGGTTTTGTATATTCCATATTAATAACAAACAAAGCGACTTTTTGCGACGGTGCATTGCGCGGTGCACGGAAATATCCAAGTCTTACCGCAGTTTCAAGGACGTGCTGTTTTGTTTTCTGGCTGACATCCTTGGCTCCGTTCAGAGCTTTGGAAACGGTTCCTTTTGAGACACCGAGTTCCCGCGCGATATCATCTAATGTAGCCATAAGAGTTCCCCCCTGTAATATCGATGTAATTTATTATATCACACGATGTTTTTCGAAGTAAATATATGTTTCGATAAAAGTTTCGCTGAGTTTCGAAAATGCAGTCAAATGCATTTTTATGTGGAAAAAGTATAGAGATTATGATAAAATGAACAAGAAATCTGAAATGAATGGAGTACGAAACATGAAAAGAAATGCAGGTATTTTACTTTCTATTACAAGCCTTCCGTCCAAGTACGGAATTGGTTGTTTTGACCAGGCTGCTTATGATTTTGTAGACTGGCTGGAAAAGTCCGGTCAGAAATACTGGCAGATCCTCCCGCTGGGGTCTACAAGCCATGGTGGTGCATATGATTCTCCATATCAGGCATATTCTGCATTTGCAGGAAACCCGTATTTTATCAGCTTAGATGCGCTGATCAAAGAGGGTGTTCTGACGGAGGAAGAATGTGCTGCTGTCCCGTTCGGAAATGATCCGGAGCAGGTGGACTATGAATTAATGAGTAAAAATCGACTTCCGCTTTTACATAAAGCATATGAGCGCAGCGAGATTTATAAAAATGAAGCATTTAAGAAGTTCTGTGATGATAATTTCTGGTGGCTGGATGATTATGCCCTTTTCATGGCAGTTCGTTCTTATCTGGGCGACAAGGGCTGGCTGCAGTGGCCGGAGGATATCCGCATGCATTATGGACCGGCTCTGGATTACTATCGCGGAAAGCTTTATTTTGATATTGAATTCCAGAAATATATGCAGTTCAAATTCTATGAGCAGTGGAGCGCGCTGAAAAAGTATGCCAATGACAAGCACATTGAGATTGTGGGAGATATTCCGATCTATGTATCTCCGGACGGTACGGATGTTTGGGCGCAGCCGGAGCTGTTCCAGCTGAATGAGAATAACCAGATGGTAAATATTGCCGGATGTCCGCCGGATAATTTTGCAGAGGACGGCCAGGTTTGGGGAAATCCGCTCTACAACTGGGATTATCATAAAAAGACCAATTATCACTGGTGGGTAACACGCCTGTGGTACAGCTTCAAACTTTATGACGTAGTCCGCATCGACCATTTCCGCGGATTTGATGAATACTTCTCCATTCCGGCAGCTTCCGGAAAAGCGAAGGACGGCCATTGGGAAAAGGGACCAGGCATGGATCTTTTCAAAACATTGGAGAAAGAGCTTGGCAAGAGAAAGTTTATTGCGGAAGATCTTGGTCTGATGACAGACGGTGTCCGCAAGCTGGTAAAAGACAGCGGATTCCCGAATATGAAGGTGCTTCAGTTTGCATGGGATGTGAAGGATACAACCGGTGTAAATGAATATCTGCCGCATAACTTTGGAAGCAATAACGTGGTATATACAGGAACTCATGACAATGAGACTGTTGCCGGCTGGTATGCAGGTCTGACAGAGGAGGGCAAGAAGCAGATCCGTGATTACATCGATGATCATCATACGGACGATGCAGATATGTACAAGAAGATGATCCGCATGGCGATGATGTGCGCGTCTGAGACTTGTATCGTGCCGATCCAGGACTGGGCCGGTCTGGACAATTCTGCCCGTATGAACGCACCGGGTACGGTGGGCAAAAACTGGAGCTGGCGCATGAAAGCCGAGCTTCTTACCGATGAACTCAGCAAAGAAATCCTGGCATTAACAAAGCGTTTCAACCGCGCCAACTGGGAGGCGTTAGATGCCCTGAAGAAGAAGGATAAAGATAAGGAGTAAGTTACAGTGCAGGAATTATACAGACTTATTGAGAAAAAGATCAAAGATGCAGGCTATCCGGGCGTGGTAGACGGTGAAGAACTCTACAACAACATCTGTGATGAGATGGAAGAGAAAGAAAACGGAAGCTATCTCCTGATGATCAAAGGAGAGGGCAATGTACATTTTGAATGTCGTGTAGATATTATGGATGAGCAGTTTGATCTGCCGTATGTGGACATTCATGCGGGGGACAAAGTTTACCATGTAGATTTTGACGCGGAATAAAGAGAAAGCTGAAGGCGACTGGTTTCGTCTTCAGCTTTTTTATGTTATACTGGATAGAGTGAATGAAACAACATAGATGAGGAGGTCGTACACGTGCAGGAGCAAGGCGTAAAAGCGAACAATCCAACAACATATACAAAATTATCACTGGTCTGGGACTTTTTAAAAGGCAGTAAAAAGTATTTTGCCGTCAGTATTATCGCAACGCTGCTGGTCAATGCTTTTGATATGCTGACTCCGCAGATCATCCGAACAACGGTTGACAGCGTGATCGGAACGATGGCTCTGGATGTCCCTGCTTTTGTCGCAGAGATGATAGATCGTATCGGCGGTTTGGATTATCTGAAGGCCAATTTATGGGTGATCGGAATTGTGATCGCGCTGATCGCTTTGGGCAGTGCAGTCTGCCGGTATCTGAATACGCTTTATAATACGAAGGGAGCAGAACGTTTCGTAAAGACGATGCGAAACCGCCTGTTTTCCCATATCCAGCGGCTTCCGTTTTCCTGGCATATGAAAAATCAGACGGGCGATATCATTCAGCGCTGCACGTCCGACGTGGATATGATCAAGAACTTTGTGTCGGAACAGCTGACGGCCGTATTTCGAATCGTGATGATGATCGTCCTGTCGCTGTCATTCATGTTTTCCATGAATCCGAAACTGACTCTGGTTGCAGCGACTTTTGTTCCGGTCGTGGTAGGATATTCCTCGATCTTCCATTCGAAGATCAGGGACCGCTTTACCCAGTGTGATGAAAATGAAGGTGTTCTGTCCACCATCGCGCAGGAAAACCTGACCGGTATCCGCGTGGTAAGGGCATTTGGCCGTGAAAAATATGAAAAGGACCGTTTTGAGAAGCAGAACCAGATTTATACCAATGAATGGATGAAACTGTGTACCACCTTGTCTCTGTTCTGGGGAACCGGCGATCTGGTGTCCGGCCTTCAGATCATGCTGATCGTGGTGCTGGGTTCTTATTTCTGCGTGACAGGAGATATGACAGCCGGAGAATTTATCGCGTTTGTTTCCTATAATACGATGCTGATCTGGCCGGTTCGTTCTCTTGGCCGTACGATTTCGGAGATGAGTAAGGCGAGCGTTTCGGTAGAACGTATTCGGTATATTATGAACTCGGAGGCTGAGCAGGACAAAATGGACGCAGTGACTCCGGACCTGCGCGGCGATATTGAATTTAAACATGTGACATTCGGATACGGAGAGATTCCGGTTCTTTCGGATGTGAGCTTTACGATCCCTAAGGGAACCACTTTCGGAATTCTGGGCGGAACCGGTTCCGGAAAGTCTACACTGATGCATTTGCTGAACCGTCTGTATGATCTTCCGGAGGAAAACGGACAGATTACGATCGGCGGTGTGGATATCGTAGATATGAAAGGTGAATGGGTGCGTGAAAATATTGGCATGGTGCTTCAGGAGCCGTTCCTGTTCTCCAGAACCATTGCGGAGAATATCGGAATCACAAAAGAAAATCTGTCCCTTACGGAGATCCGTGAGGCGGCAGCGATCGCCTGTGTGGATCGTTCTGTCATGGAATTTACCCAGGGATACGATACGGTTGTGGGTGAACGCGGCGTGACGCTCTCAGGCGGCCAGAAACAGCGTACAGCCATCGCGCGGATGTTAGTCCAGAAGACACCGATCATGGTCTTTGATGACTCTCTGTCGGCTGTAGATGCCCAGACAGATGCCATGATCCGTCAGGCGCTGAAGGAAAAGCTGGCAGATGCGACGGTGATCCTGATCGCCCATCGCGTGACAACGCTCATGCAGGCGGACTGTATCATGGTGCTTGATAAAGGAAAGATTGCAGAAATCGGTTCTCACGAGGAACTGATGGAGAAGAATGGGATTTACCGCAAGATCTACGATATGCAGATGACGGTTGAAGAAGAGGAGGTGGAAGCAGATGAGTAAGAACCGTAAAAAAGAAACGGAATTTAAGACGCTTCCATATTTCGGGATCAACAAATTGCTGCCATTTTTAAAACCGTACCGTGGGATCATTTTCTGGATGATCACACTGGGATTTGCAGGCGGTCTGGTGGATATCATTTTACCGCTGTTTCAGGAATATGCCATCGACCATTTTATCGCCGGACAAACGTTAGATACTATGAGCACATTTATCTGGGTGTACCTGGGAGTGCTGGCATTTCAGGTCATTGCCAACGGAATTTCTGCCTATCAGGCCTGTCAGATTGAAATGTATGTGGGCCGCGACATGAAGCGTGAGAGCTTCAATCACCTGCAGACCCTGGCATTTTCTTATTTTAACCAGAACAGTGTAGGATATATTCATGCCAGAGTGATGAGTGATACCAACCGTATCGGTGCTCTGGTGTCCTGGAGTCTGATGAACGGAGTCTGGTATATTTCCTATATTATTGGTGCGATTTTTGTTATGCTGCGGACCAATGCGAAGCTGGCGTTCTGGGTGCTGCTCATTGTACCGATCATTGCGGTGGTGGCGCAGATGTTCCAGCTGAAGCTGGTCACACTAAATCATAAGATCCGAGAGGTCAATTCTCAGATCACAAGTAATTTCAACGAAGGAATTACCGGAGCGAAAACCACAAAGACACTGGTGATCGAAAAGAAGATGGAGGATAATTTCAACCGTACAACAGAGGAAATGGAGCTTCGCTCCGTTCATGCAACCCACTATCGTGCTCTGTTTGCGTCTATGATCTCCTTTGCTTCTTCCGTGGCTCTTGCGCTGGTGCTCTGGCAGGGCGGTCAGATCACCATGGAAGGGATCATGGAGATTGGTACTCTTTCTGTGTTTATGTCCTATGCGCTGGGCATGATGGAACCGATCCAGTGGATCGTCCGTTCCATTTCAGATCTGATCACCGTGCAGGTAAATGTTGAGCGTTTTTCCACTTTGATGGAGACGCAGTCGGATGTGCGTGACTCAAAGGAAGTAGAGGCAAAATACGGAGATTCTTTCGAACCGAAGCGTGAAAACTGGGAGCCGCTGCACGGAGATATCACATTCGAGGATGTGTCGTTCAAATATCCGGACGGCGATGAGTATGTTTTGGAACATTTTAATCTGCATGTTCCGCAGGGAACCAACGTAGCCATCGTTGGTGAAACCGGAGCCGGCAAATCCACGCTGGTCAATCTGGTCTGCCGTTTCTTTGAACCGACATCCGGACGGGTGCTGATCGACGGCCGCGATGCCAGGGAGCGTTCACAGCTCTGGCTTCACAGCAATATCGGTTACGTGCTGCAGACTCCGCATCTGTTTTCCGGAAGTGTACTGGAAAATCTGCGCTACGGAAATCCAAACGCGACCATGGAACAAATTGAGGAAGCGGTCAAGCACGTTTCGGCCGATGAAGTGATCGCGCGAATGGAGCATGGCTATGAAAGCAACGTGGGCGAGGGCGGAGACCTGCTTTCTACCGGAGAAAAGCAGCTGCTTTCTTTTGCAAGGGCAATTTTGGCAGATCCAAGGATTTTTGTGCTGGACGAGGCGACGTCTTCCATTGACACCGTGACGGAAAAGAAGATTCAGGATGCGACGGACCGCCTGATGAAAGGGCGCACGTCCTTCGTCATTGCCCACCGTCTCTCCACGATCCGAAAGGCGGATATTATTCTGGTGATCAAAGACGGCAAGATTATCGAGCAGGGGTCCCACAGGGAGCTGATCGCTATGCGCGGGGAATATTACAATCTGTATACAAAGCAGTATCAGGAAGAAATGATTAGTCAGGCAATGCAGACGGCATTTGAGACTTAGAGTACAAAAGGAGTTAAAAAACGCAAATTTGGCTCTAGGAATTCGTGGCTTGATTTGGTATAATAAAGAAATGGAACTCAGAAAGGAGGGCAGATCAGCTATGCAGGAAAAAATTGAGCGAATTTATAGTGAAGACCAGCCGAGATGGTGTAAGGCGATCTTTGTGGCAAATGTTATATTTGCAGGTGTGATTCTCCTGATGGAACTGATCATGTGGCTCGTTTTTGAGATTCAGGGACTCAGGGAGCAGCCGTTGGGAGTGTATTTATTCTTATATATGCTTCTTCCAACTGCTCTGAATGGAATCATTTTAATAGCCGGGGCTGTGGTAATGCAGCATCGCTGGGGAAAAAAAGAGTTATTAAACTCGATTCCATTGATTCAGATGACATTGATCTGTTTTGTACTGTCAACGATTCATCATGTATTTTATGTCACATTTGCAACGTTTTGCTTCCCTGTTTTTATTTCAGTCATCTTTCAGGATAGAAAAGTTACCAGAAAGATTACAGTTTTGAGCTTAATCTGTGTGACGGTTATGGCATTTGTGGGACCGCAGATTACACAGAGAGAAAATCGATACTTGTTCTCCAGTTATCTGATTACATTGGCTATTATTTTGAGCGCCAATATTCTCTGTGAGCTGATGATGAAATATGAGTTTCAGAAGGATCGTAAGCTGGCGATGCTTCATCGAAGCCGTATGGAAATTTTAGAGCAGTTGAAATATGATCAGAAAACAGGTCTGTATGGTCATACTTCTTTCCAGAATGGTATGAAAATGTTGGTGGATGAGGCGGAAAGAGGCAATCGTCCGGCGGTTGCGATATTAGATATTGATGATTTTAAGAAAGTAAATGATACATATGGTCATGCAAAAGGCGACATAGTTATCCTGGAACTTGCATGCATTATGAGAGAAGTATGTGGGGATAAATATATTGCGGCCAGATTTGGTGGCGAAGAGTTTGCAATTTTATTCCGAAATGGAATGATCAATGATTATATTCGGACCGTAGAGAAAATCCGTCAGGAAATCGCAAATACGGTATTTGAATTTCGAGAGAGCCCGATTACGGTCAGTGTCGGTATCGCAATCTGGAAGGAAGGATGGGGAACTACGGAGTTCTTTGAACGTGCAGATGAGGCGCTTTATTTTTCCAAACGTCAGGGAAAGAATCGTACGACTATTTGTGACGGCGATAGTATGAAACCGGCATCTCTGTATCGGTGGGAGGAAAAGGTTTCGGAAGAAAAGTAACAGCAGGAGGATTGCGGGATGCGCAATGAACTGACAGAAAAAGATATTAAAAAGATTGAAGAGGAGATCGAATACCGGAAACTGGTAGTCCGCAAGGAGGCCATCGAAGCGGTAAAGGAAGCGAGAGCTCAGGGCGATCTCAGTGAAAATTTTGAATATTATGCAGCCAAAAGGGACAAAAATAAAAATGAGAGCCGGATCCGTTATCTGGAGAGGGTGATCCGTACAGCAAAAGTTGTGTCGGATGAGTCAAAAGAGGATGAGGTTGGCTTGTACAATACTGTAGATGTGTATTTTGAGGACGAAGACGAGACAGAGACTTATCAGATTGTTACTTCGATCCGTGGAAATTCGTTGAACAATATGATCAGTTCCGAGTCTCCGCTTGGAAAGGCGCTTCTTGGTCATAAGGTTGGAGACCGCGTTTTTGTTCAGATCAATGAGAAGGCCGGTTATGAAGTTGTGATCAAGAGGATTGAAAAGACGGTCGATGACGGAAGTGCGGCATTGAGAAGTTATTGATGTCCGGACGATTTGCGGCAGGATAGAGAAAGAAAGTAGAGGATTCCACATGAAGGATATTAAAATTCTGGGACTTCCATTGCCCCTGTATCTGGTTGTACTTGCATTGACGGTTGCGTGTATGGCAGCCGGTTGTATACCGAACAGTCTGGTTCCGGCATTTCTGGTATTGATGGTTTTTGGTGAAGGACTGAACACCATCGGAAAAACAGTGCCTGTAGTGAAGACGTATCTGGGCGGTTCCGTGATCTGTATCCTGGGCGCGGCGGCGATCCAGGCGACCGGGATCATTCCGCAGCAGACGTTCGAGACCATGGATTATTTCGTTAATAAGAGTGGTTTTCTTGTTTTCTATATTGCGGCGCTGATCACAGGAAGCTTATTTAACATTGACCGCAACCTGCTTCTCAGGGCGACGGTAAAGCTTCTTCCGGTAGCAGTGATCTCCCTTGCAGTGGGTATTTTGACTTCCGGTTTACTGGGTTTCGTGATGAGAGATGGATTCTGGAACGGAATCCTGTTTATCGGAGTTCCGATGACCAGCGGCGGTATGACAGCCGGAACAGTTCCGCTTTCTGGTATTTATGCACAGGCGTTGGGAATTGATGCGTCTGAGGCATTGACGAAGATGGCCCCGGCTACGGTATTAGGAAATATTACAGCGATCGTGTATGGCGGTCTGCTCAATAACTACGGAAACAAACATCCGGAAGTGACCGGAAACGGTATGCTGGTAAATGACGGAAAACCGGTTAAGAAGACTCCTCCGATGAAACCGACATTTGCAAATCTCTGTACCGGTATGGTCATTGCATTTGTATTTTATCAGCTTGGAGCACTGCTGCATAATTTTATTGAAATCATTCCGACTTATGCGTGGATGATCATTGCGGTTGTGCTGGTAAAAGGAACGGGAATCATGTCCGAAGAGCTGGAAGACGCGGCGAGAGAGTGGGGACAGTTTGCGATCCACAGTTGGACAGCCGCAGCGCTGGCGGGTATCGGATTTACCCTGATCGATCTGGGTACGATCTTAAAAACCCTGACTCCGTTTTATCTGTTTGCAGTTGTGCTGGTTGTGACCGTGATCACGCTGACTGCATCGATCCTTGGTAAATTTGTAGGATTTTATCCTCTGGAATCAGCCATTGCAGCCGGAATGTGTACCACCAACATGGGCGGTTCCGGAAACGTTGCCGTACTCAGCAGTGCACATCGAATGGAGCTGCTTCCGTTCGCGCAGATCGTAACAAGATCCTGTGGAGCATTGATGCTGACTATTGGCGGTATTTTGGTTCAGCTTGTAGGATAAAGAAAGAGATAAGAAAAGCCGAGAACTTGAATGACTTCAGGTTCTCGGCTTTTTTGTTTCTTATCGGATTTAGAACTTTCTCCAGGTATCTCTGCAGAACAGAAGGAGCATCGGATACAGCTCCAGACGGCCTGCCAGCATATCAAAGATCAGGACAATCTTTGAAAAATCGGAATAAATACTGAAGTTCTGTGTCGGACCAACCATTTCCAGACCAGGACCGATGTTGTTTAAAGTAGCAGCAACCGCAGTAAAGTTGGTGGTTGTGCTGAAATTATCGACGCTGATCAGTAAGAGAGAAGCGCCGAAAATCAGAGCGTAGGTTGCGAGGAAAACGCAGACAGAGCGGAGGATATCGAAATCAACCGGGCGTTCCTCGAAATACACTTTTTTCACGCGGTTCGGACGGATGTTTAAGGATAATTCCCTTCCAACCGTACGGATCAGCAGAACAATTCGGGATACCTTGATACCGCCGCCGGTACTTCCCGCGCAGGCGCCGCAGAACATCAGCGAAACAAGGATGGTCTTTGGTACCGTGTGCCACAGGTCAAAGTCGGCCGTTGCAAAACCGGTTGTCGTGATGATCGAGCCAACCTGGAATGCAGCATGGTGGAAGGCCTCCCGGATGCTTGGATAAAAGTCTCGGATATAGAAGGTAATGATCAGCGTGGATACTGCGATAATTCCGAGATACCATCTGGCCTCTTCGCATTTTAGAGCTTCTTTCGGTTTCTTCATATAAAGAAGGAAATATACGTTGAAGTTAATACCGAAAAGAATCATAAATACTGTTACAACTGACTGAAGGTACGGAGAATAACTGGTAAAGCTGTCATTCTTAATTCCGAAACCACCGGTACCGGCTGTACCAAAAGTGGAACAAAGCGCATCATACAAAGGCATTCCTCCGAGAAGCAGGAAAATCAGCTCCAGCAGAGAGAGCGCAAAATACAAACCGTAAAGCATTTTGGCTGTGGACTGTACTTTCGGAACCAGTTTGCTGACAGACGGTCCCGGGCTTTCTGCTTTCATCAGGTTCATGTGATAACCGCCGCCGGTCAGTGGGAGCAGGCATAACAGGAATACCAGTACACCCATACCGCCGACCCAGTGGGTAAAGCAGCGCCAGAACATCAGGCCCTTGGACATTCCTGCCGGATTGGAAAGAATGCTGGCACCGGTTGTTGTAAATCCGGATACTGTCTCAAAAAAAGCATCGATCAGGTGTGGGATCTCTCCGCTAAAATAAAACGGGAGAGCACCCATAAAACTCATAATGATCCAGCTCAGTGCAACAATAACAGCGGCTTCTCTGGCATAGAGGACTTTGTCTTTCGGCTGTTTGCGAATAAGAGGAATGCAAAGAACCAGACAAAGAGCGATGGTTCCTGCCAGTGCCCATCCGCTGGCCTCTCGGTAGATCGCGGAAACAATCACGGAAGGGATCATTAAGGCTGCCTCGATTCCAAGAATCCAGCCAACGATGTAAGTAATCATGGAATAATTCATGGAAACACCTCTTTAGTCTTTTAAGATATCGCGAATATCGTCGAGTCCACGGTTGGTAGTAACAACGATTACGGTATCTCCGACTTTGATCATATTCTGACCGCGCGGAGTTAAGATCTTACCGTGGCGATTAATTGCACAGATCAGAAGATTCGGTTTTAAATTCAAATTCATCAACGGTACATTTGTAACCTCAGAAGCTTCCTTAATAGAAAATTCCAGAGCTTCTGCACGACCGTCAAACAGCTGGTAAAGAGTCTCGACATTACTTCCGATGGAATTCTGGCGGGCACGTACATACTGTACGATATAATCGGCTGTCAGATACTTCGGATAAATAACACTGTCGATATCCAGGCTGTCTACAACATCGTTAAAAGCGATCTTATTTACCTTCGCGATCAGCTTTGCATTGGAATGCTTTTTTGCAAACAGGGAGAGGAAGATATTCTCCTCATCAAGACCGGTAAGGGAAACCACAGAATCTGCGTAAGTGAGTCCCTCTTCCAGAAGAAGTCCTTCATCACTTCCGTCACCGTTGATGATATCAGCGCCCGGAACTACTTCGTTCAGATAATCACAGCGGGCACGGTCACGCTCAATAATACGGACACGGTAGCCAACTTTTAACAGGTCCTTGGTCAGATAATGGGCGATCGTTCCGCCGCCGATGATCAGGGAATTCTTTACTTTTTTAGAGCGCACACCAATCTTTTCAAAGAACTCAGCAGTTGCTTCTAACGGTCCTACGATGGAAAGTGTGTCGCTGTCTTCCAGAACAAAGCTTCCGTTCGGAATGATGACCTCATTATCACGCTCAACAGCACAGATCAGGACATCTGTTTTTAAGCGTGCCATAACCTCCATGATCGTCTTGCCGCCGAAACCAATCCCCGGTTTTAAACGGAAACGAAGAAGTTCGACACGTCCTTTTGCGAAAGTATCGATCTTGATGGCAGACGGGAACTTTAACAGTTTCGCTATCTCTCGCGCTGCTGTCAGTTCCGGGTTAATGATCATGGAAATACCAAGCTGCTCACGGATAAATCCGATCTCCTGGCTGTACATTGGATTTCTGACGCGGGCGATCGTAGCACAGCCGCTCTTTTTCGCCATCAGGCAGCAGAGAAGATTCAGCTCGTCCGCCTGTGTGACTGCAATGAAGAGATCTGCCTTTTCCACACCGGCTTCCTGCTGGACGGTAAAGGAGGCACCATTTCCAACGATACCCATGATATCAAAACGATTGGAGGCTTCTTCAACTTTTTTTGCGGAAATATCCACCATGACCAGATCATGGCCTTCGACACTCAGACGTTCAGCAAGACTGATACCGACTTTTCCGCAGCCGACAATAATAATATTCATAACAATGATCCTTTTCTGTATGCTTTATTTATCAGATTCCCAGCGTCCGGAAGCACCGCACGGGAGCACCAGTCCTGTGTGGGAAACCGGAAGACCGATCTCATCGGATCTGACAATGCCGCCGAACTTAGGCTGTACCACTGTGCCGAGCATATAGGTCAGAACAGACGGAGCCAGACCGGTTGTATAGGAGTTGATCAGGAAAAATAACGGGTCATCGGAGAGCAGCTGTCCGCAGAGTTTAACTAACGGATAGATTGCGTCCTCGATCTTCCAGATCTCGCCTTTCGGTCCGCGTCCGTAGGACGGCGGGTCCATGATGATCGCATCGTAATGGTTGCCGCGGCGGATCTCACGCTCAACAAATTTTACACAGTCATCCACGATCCAGCGGATTGGAGCTTCCTCAAGACCACTGGATTTCGCATTTTCCTTCGCCCATGCAACCATGCCTTTGGAGGCATCAACATGTGTGACGGAAGCGCCTGCTTTTGCGGCTGCCAGTGTTGCGCCGCCGGTGTACGCAAAGAGGTTCAGAACCTTGATCGGTCTGCCTGCATTGCGGATCTTATCGCCGAACCAGTCCCAGTTGGCAGCCTGCTCCGGGAAAAGACCGGTGTGCTTGAAGCTGAACGGTTTTAACTGGAAGGTCAGCCCTTTGTAGTTGATGCTCCACTGTTCCGGAAGGTTGAAGAACTCCCATTCTCCGCCGCCTTTGGAACTTCTGTGGTAGTGTCCGTTTAGTTTTCTCCACTGCGGGACTTTTTTCTCGGTGTCCCAGATAACCTGCGGATCCGGACGAAGAAGAATATAATTTCCCCAACGCTCCAGCTTCTCGCCTTTTGAACAGTCAATGACTTCATAGTCTTTCCAACCGTCTGCAATCCACATATCTATTTACCATCTCTTTCTTGACAGAATAAAACGGGCATAATTACCCAATTTAAAATTTTATATTACTATGCCATTATAAGGGATTCAGGGAGTGCTGTCAAATAGGGAAATGGTATATTTACAGTTTATTTACAGAAATCGTAAGAGAATTGAAAGGTTCTATATATTGAATATTTTACTATATGCTGATAAAATATACACATGATGTAGAATTCTATGATGGGCGCAGTGGACGCGTCAGTTCGAAGGAGATGAAATAGATGAGGAAAAAAGGTTTTAAAGTGCTGACCTTAGCCATGATGCTGACAATCGGTGCCGCTACGATGAGCGTGTATGCAGCAGAAGGCTGGACGATGTCTAACAATGCATGGACATACCTGGACGCAAAGGGCAATAAAGTTCGCGACGAGTGGAGAAAAGGTGCGGACAATCTTTGGAGATATTTAAATTACAAAGGTGAGATGGCGATCAGCACATGGGTCGATGACGAGTATTACGTAGATTCCAACGGTATTATGGTCAGCAACCAGTGGGTGAAGACAAAACCGCAGTATGACAGCAACGCGGAAGACGTATGGTTTTACTTTGGAAGCAGCGGAAAGATGGCAAAAGACGGCTGGAAGAAGATCGACGGTAAGAATTACCTGTTTGATGATGAAGGTGCGATGCAGACCGGCTGGACAGAAGACGGTCTCTACTATCTGGGCGAAGACGGTGCGGTAAAGACCGGATGGAAATATCTTGCAGAGCCGGAGGAAGATGATCTCGAGTGGGAAACTGAGTATGCAGGTCCGGAGAGTGCGGACGGCAAATACTGGTTCTATTTTGGCAGCAACGGTAAAAAGTACTGTCCGGAGAGTAGCGGAAGCGATGATTTATACAAAGTTGTAAAGATCAGCGGAGACTATTACTGTTTCGACGAAGAAGGCAGGATGATGACCGGCTGGGTATATCTGCCTGGCGACGCAGAAAAAGCAGATAGTGATTCCATTGAAGGCTGGAGATATTTTGCAGAGAGCGGCATTGCCAATGTAACTCTTGGTGCTACTGTGAAAGGCTGGCTGTCTTTAGTTCCGCCGGATGCGATCCAGAATGAGATCGGTGATGATGTGGTTTGGTATTATTTCAGTGCCAACGGTACACCGGAGGCAGGTCCGGAGTATGGAAACGCGTCCACCAATGATTTTAAACGCATCAACGGAAAGTCTTATCTGTTTGACGCGATGGGCAATCCGGTAAGCGGACTTCACAAAGTGCAGATCGCAAAGACCGGTGAATATACTTCCTATTATTTTGATCCGGATTCCAAGCTTGCGATCACAGGCAAGGAGACGATCGAGGAGGCAGACGGAACAGAGTCCACATTCTACTTCAATGAAGGCAGCTATGCAGGTCGTGGCTACACAGGCGTAAAGAACAATTACCTCTATTATATGGGTAAACGCCAGCAGGCAGAAGACGGGATGAAATATGCTGCGATCACACTGGACGATGACGGTGAGAAGAAGACTTATGTGGTAAATGAGTCTGGCCGTATTCAGAAAAATAAAGAAGTAAAAGATGACGATGGTACGAAGTTCAAGACGGATGCCAATGGTATTCTGACACACGTAGACGGCAAGGAAGTTGGTTCTAAAGTATTTGAGGATCCGATCGAGCCGGTATTTGAAGAGTGATATTAATTGAAAAGTAATTGGATAAAAAAGCAACCGCAATCCGGAGAGTTCCGGGCTGCGGTTGCTTTTTTGTTACTATGATTTATTTTTTCGGGTTGATCGCCATCGGTTTGATACCCTGCGGGATCGGAGCGATGTAGCCTTCCGGACCAACACGTTTTGCAAGCTCTTCTTTTGCTTTTGCAAGTGTTTCCGGATCTTCCAGTACATCAATTGCAGTTGCAGCCATTACCTTACCTGCATATAACATACCTTTGTGAGCCATTGTGGATTTGCCCTGAGCAACTTCCTGCCAGGAGTGACCCGGAGTGCCTGCTGCCAGAGTACAGATGTTAGCCTGTACAGTCGGACATACCCAGCTTACGTCACTTACGTCTGTAGAGCCGGCCATTGCAACTTCAACGTCCATAAGCGGAATTTTTGCTGTGCTGATGATATCGTTGATATGTGGAGTGAGGATCTCTTCCACACGTGCTTTGTTGGATTTCTCATAGCGTGTTAACACTGCCTGCATATCGATCTTATTTCCGCCATAAGTATCTGCCATCTGTTTTGCAAATGCGATCTCTTCATCTGTGTATGGATCAAGCTCAATTGCTTCGAGGTTTTTCTGCATTACTTCCTCCAGAACCGTATTATCGATCAGGTTGGAGCATGCTTTTACGAACTGCATTTCCATTCTTGTTCCGGTCATGAGAGCGGCGCCTCTTGCGATATCGTTGATACGCTCATAGATTTCCTGAACCAGGCTTGTCTTTGGTGCGCGGATGAGGTAAAGAACCTCTGCGAACGGCTGAACAACGTTCGGAGAGAATCCGCCTGTGTTTGTGATCGCGTAGTGGATTCTTGCTTCCTGGATCACATGCTCTCTTAAGTACTGAACACCTGTGTTCATAAGCTCAACTGCGTCAAGAGCACTTCTTCCTTTTTCCGGAGAAGCAGCAGCGTGAGAAGAAATACCGTAGAAACGGTAGTAAATCTGGTAGTTTGCGGTGGAACTTCCGACGGAAACTGCATTCTGATCAGCCGGATGCCAGGAAACTGCGAAATCTAACTCATCAAACACACCGTCTCTTGCCATAAAGCCTTTACCGGAACCGCCTTCTTCACCCGGGCAGCCGTAGAAGATAACAGTACCTTCTTTGCCGTTTTCCTGAAGGTATTCTTTGACTGCAAGTGCAGCGGCAACGGAACCGACGCCTAACAGGTTGTGACCGCAGCCATGGCCCGGCGCACCATCGATGATCGGTTTCTTTTCAAAAATACCTTCTTCCTGGCTTAAACCGGAGAGAGCATCAAACTCTCCGAGGAAACCGATGACCGGTTTTCCGGAGCCAAAACGTCCGGAAAATGCAGTTGCGATATTTGCAAGGTTCTTTTCTACTTCAAAGCCTTCTTTTTCAAGCAGTTCACATAAAATCTCAGTGGATTTGAATTCCTGGAATGCTGTCTCAGGATTGTCCCATACTCGGTCACTGGCGTTTGTAAGTACTTCTTTTTCACGATCAATGGCCATTAATGCCTGTTCTTTTGTGAATGCCATAATCATTCCTCCTAGATTGCTTTACCGTCGATGAGTACGCACTTGATCTTGCTGTCAACGTCAAACGGAGAACCTGCCATGATAACGATATCAGCGTCTTTGCCTTCCTCAAGGGAACCAACTCTGTCAGCGATACCGATGTGCTTAGCCGGGTTGATTGTGATAGCCTGAAGAGCATCAAACTCGTCCATGCCAGCTTTCACAGCGAGGCCTGCGCATAACGGCAGATAGTGGAGCGGAGTTACCGGAGCATCAGTGATGATGGAAACCTGGCAGCCAGCTTTTGCAAGGATGCCCGGAGTTTCCCATGTCTTGTTCTGAAGCTCGAACTTGGAAGCATGGCCGAATGTCGGACCTACTGCTAACGGGTAACCTGCGTTTACGAGCTCTTTTACGATCATGTGGCCTTCTGTTACGTGCTCAAGAGTCATCTTAACATCGAGCTCTTTTGCAATACGAACGAAGGAAAGGATATCGTTTGCCTGATGAGCATGTGCTTTTAACGGCATCTCTTTATTTAATACCGGGATAAGAGCAGCGCTCTTCTCATCGTATGCCGGAAGTTTGGAAACGTCATCACCTGCAGCTTCTACTTTTGCTTTGTAGAGAGCAGCTTTCTTTAATGCGTTGCGAAGGTTTGCAGCAGATGTCATACGGCTGGAGATGCCTTTGCTCTGGTAGCAGCGTTTCGGGTTTTCACCGAATGCGCACTTCATGGCAACGTCATTTTTTACGATCATGTCGTCAGCGCATGTGCCAACCGGTTTGATCGCTGCGAATGTACCGCCGAGAATGTTAGCGGAACCTGGGCCTGTTGCGAAGGATGTAACACCTGCTTCAGCAGCCATACGCATGCACGGGTCGAACGGGTTGATCGCATCGATCGCACGAAGGTGCGGAGCAACCGGATCGTTCATCTCGTTGTAGTCGTGACCTTCGTAGCCGATACCGTAGCCGTCAAGACCAATGTGGCAGTGAGCCTCTACGAAGCCCGGGTATACGTGAAGGTCTGTTGCATCGATGATCTCAGCACCGTCAGCGTTTAAGCCTGTGCCGATCTTAATGATCTTGCCGTCTTCGATCATAATATCAGCGATGAACGCTTCTTTGGAAATTGCATTGTGGATAGTACCGTTTTTGATACAAAGCATGGAAAAATTCCTCCTATAAATAAAAATATATTTAAGAAACTACGTTTCTTGGATTACCTGCAAAAAATGCCTTGATATTGCCATCAAGGATGGAAACCAGTCTCTGGCGGGTTTCAAGCCCTTTCCAGCCCATGTGCGGGGTCAGGATTACGTTGTCCAGAGTGTAGAGCGGATTGTCCTCAACCGGAGGTTCTGTTTCCTGAACATCCAGGGCAGCACCTGCGATCACGCCGTTCTGCAGTGCCTCGATCAGCGCCGGCTCGTCTACCAGTGCACCGCGGGAAGTATTGACCAGGAAGGCAGACGGTTTCATAAGGGACAGGGTCTCTTTGTTGATGATGTGTCTGGTCTGCGGAGTCAGTGGACAGTGCAGGGACACATAATCACTGTTCTTTAACAATGTCTCCAAATCTACGTAACGGATACCGTCGGAATCTTCACGAGGAGTTCTTGTGTATACAAGAATATCCATATCGAGAGCCTTTGCAATCTTGATCACTGCACGGCCGATGTTTCCGGCTCCGATGATACCGAGTGTCTTTCCGTTTACTTCCACATGCGGAACCTGTAAGTGTTTCGTGAAGTTGCTGCGGTCGCCTTTGGCAAGCATCTTCATTTGGGTCTGCATGGTGGAGCTCAGGTTCAGGATCATCATGATCGCTGTGTGCGCTACACGCTCAGAGCTGTAGGACGGAACGTTGCAGACAATGATTCCTTTTTCTCTGGCAGCGGCCAGATCTAAGTTGTTGTAGCCGGTTCCGGCTTCGCATATGATCTTGACAGAATCCGGGAATTGACGGATCAGGTCTCCGCTTACCGGCATTTCTTTGGTTACAACAACACCGGCATCCTGAATGCGCTCTAAAAGCTGGTCCGGAGTCGTATCGTCATATACCGTTACATCATCGGAAAGAATGGAAAAATCCAGATTTCCGTCATAATTCATCTTTGCGGCATTTAAAACAACGGTTTTCTTGTTCATGGGGTTTCAGCCTCCAATCTTACTTTAAATATTCCAAAAAAGATTTCAAGATATCAGCCGGAAGCTGTCCGGGAGCCGAAGCCTGTCCGGCAGTTCCAAAGGTTACAGCAGAACCGGATAAAGCGCCGCATACGCGGCTGACAGCGCCGAGCGATCCCATAGACATGGTAATCACAGGCGTATCGCAATGCTGTTCCTTCATTATAATAGAAGCGGAGAGGAGAGTCAGAACATCTCGCTCACACGTTGGCATGACTGCGTACTTTGCAAGATCCGCTCCCAGTTCCTGCATCCTGCAGAGACTGGTTACGATCTCTGACTCAGGCGGAGTCTTTGCGAAATCGTGTTTGGATGCGACGATCTTTGCTGTGGAGGAGTGGTGGGCAGCAGCACAAAGGCGCCTCATCACGTCCTCTCCTTTGGAAAGCTCCACATCGATCAGATCGGCAAGACCGCTTTGGATCACAGCCAGATTGACTGCCTCGTAGTCTTTTGTGGAAATGTCTGCCTGTCCGCCTTCTTCCACTGTGCGGATCGTAAATAAAAGAGGGATCTCTCCGAGGACTTGACGAAGTTCCTGCAAGGTTTCCAGACAGCCGGTTTCCGACTGGAGACCACCATAAAAATCCGCACGCCATTCCACCAGGTCATAAGGACTGTTTTGGAGTGTCTGTGCAGATCGCAGTAAGCTATGCAGATCCGTATCCGTAAGGGGAATACAGATCTTTGGAAGACCTTCACCAATCGTCAGATTTCTGACATGTACTACATTTCCCATCGGTATGTTCTCCTCTTAATTTCTCTATAATTAAGTATAAATGGTTAGAAGAAATCTGTCAAATATTCGTTTGGAAAAATAACTTGATAGACAGCGTAGAAGCAGATATAATGATAGACAAAATACTTGAGGAGTAATATAAGAGGTATGAGTAGTAACAAACATATGGCTGCATTGGGAAGAATCACAGCGTCCATGGCAATTTTCGGAACTGTAGGTATTTTTATCAAAAACATTCCGTTTCCTTCTGCGGTGATCGCATTGGGGCGTGGTATCATCGGCTCCATTTTTTTATTGTTATCGGCTGCAGTATCAAAAAAGGCATTGGATATTCCGGCCATTAAAAAGAATCTGAAACTATTGATCTTGTCCGGTATTGCGATCGGCGTAAACTGGATTTTATTATTTGAATCGTACAAATACATTCCGGTATCGACAGCAACCTTGTGTTATTATCTGTCTCCGGTGTTTGTGACACTGGCATCTCCGATTGTACTGAAGGAGAAGCTGACAGGAACCAAGCTGGCGTGCGTTGGTGCGGCGCTTCTTGGTATGGTGCTGATCTCCGGAGTGCTTCAGGGCGATGCGGCTGCAGGCGGACAGTTCACAGGCATTTTGCTGGCCTGCGGAGCAGCGGTTTTGTATGCGACCGTAGTGCTGCTCAACAAATTTATCAAAGACATTCCGGCCAATGACTGTACGGTCATGCAGCTGGGAACGGTGGCAGTGGTTCTGCTTCCGTATGTACTTCTGACAGAGAACCTTGGCGCTATCGACTGGAATATGACGCATGTAGCTATGTTGGTATTTGTCGGCATTTTACATACCGGTATTGCATATAAACTCTACTTTGGTGCGGTTCCGTACGTGGAAGGCCAAACCATTGCCCTTATCAGCTACGTAGATCCGGTGATCACGATCATTTTATCCGCGATCATTCTGGGAGAACCGCTGACTGTCTACAGCATTGCAGGTGCGGTCCTGATCCTTGGTTCCACCATGGTGGGAGAACTTGTTGGAAGGAAATGACAGACTTGTTGAAATCGGCAAACTATGCTATGATAAAAGTTAGGAATTATTGTTTCATATACCGCAGATAAAGCGGCAAATGGAAAGGAGAAAATATAACATGAAGTACGATTTTACCAGCATCATCGACCGTCACGGAAAAGACTCTATCGCAGTAGATCCGGCTCCGGATTCTCCGTATCGCTCCGGTTTTGAATTAAAACCTGGATTTGATCACATTCCGATGTGGGTTGCTGATATGAACTTTGCCACAGTTCCGACCATTCAGGAAGAGATCATCGAGCGTGTAAAGCATCCGACATTCGGATATTTCAGACCGCGTGAGGAGTATTTTGCAAGCATCATTGACTGGCAGTACAAGAGAAATGGCGTAGAAGGCTTAAAACCGGAAAACATTGGCTATGAAAACGGCGTTCTTGGCGGCGTTACAAGCGCTCTTCGTGTGCTTGCTTCTCAGGGTGACAAGATTCTTGTTCATTCTCCGGTATACGTTGGTTTCACAGGTATCCTGAAAAACAACGGTTTCGAAGCAGTTCACAGCCCGTTATACCAGGATGAAGACGGCGTATGGCGCATGGACTTCGAAGATATGGACAGAAGACTGAAAGAGAACAAGATCCATACAGCAATTTTCTGTTCCCCGCACAACCCGAGCGGCCGTGTTTGGGAGAAGTGGGAGATTGAGAAAGCGATGGAAGTTTACAAAGCCAACGATGTTTTTGTTATCTCCGACGAGATCTGGTCCGACCTTCTCTTAGACGGTCACAAGCACATCCCGACACAGTCCGTATCCGAGGATGCAAAACAGAGAACCATCGCAATGTACGCTCCGTCCAAGACTTTCAACCTGGCTGGTCTCATCGGAAGCTATCACATTGTATACAATAAATGGCTCAATGACCGTTTATTAAAGGAAGAATCGTTAAGCCACTACAACTCCATGAACCTTCTTTCCATGTATGCGCTGATCGGTGCTTACAAGCAGGAAGGACATCAGTGGGTGGATGAGCTGAATCAGGTGCTCACAGAGAACGTAAACTACGGTTACAACTTCATCAAAGAGCACTTCAAAGGCGTAAAGATCGTGAAACCGCAGGGTACATACCTCTTATTCCTGGACTGCACAGAGTGGTTAGAGGAGCACAACATGGATTTCGAAACACTCAGAAAGAAAGGATTAGAGGTTGGTGTTGACTGGCAGAACGGCGAGGCATTCTTTATGAAGAATGCGATCCGTATGAATCTGGCACTTCCGCTTTCCAGAGTAAAAGAGGCATTTGACCGTCTGGATAAATACGTTTTTAATGCGTAATTGCCACATTTGGAAGAATGTGATATAACAAAAAGGCTCCTGAAATCTGTAGTGCAGGTTTCAGGGGCCTTTGTTTATGAAATCATGTCAACGGAATGTTATTTCTTCCAAATAACTTCTCCATTCTTGATGGTCATCTGTGGTTCCATAACTGTCCGGATATTTTTCAGTGGATTTTCATTCAGCACCACCAGATGAGCCTTCTTACCAACTGTGGCTGAGCCTAGGATGTGGTCCACATCGCAGGCGACGGCAGAGTTGATCGTACCGATTTTCAATGCTTCTGCAGGTGTCAGACCGCATTCCTCTACCATTACAACCATCTCATACAGGGAATCTGCATGGCGGCAGAACTGGGTTCCGCTGTCAGAACCGAGGATGCAGAGCACGCCTGCATCATAAACTTTTCGGAAGGATGCGAAGCACTGTGCCTGTGCTTCTTTTGCTTTTGCCAGAGCAGCCGGAGACACACCTTTGTTTCCGCCCTCGATGATCCATTTCAGAGAAGCCAGAGTGGCATCATAAATAGTTCCATGTTCCACCATCATCTGTACGGTCTCATCATCCACATTGTCTCCGTGTTCAATGATATCTACACCTGCGCGGATCGAAGTCTGGTTTCCTTCGATATTCTGGGAATGGCAGCAGGCTTTTGCGCCTACATGGTGGGCTTCTGTTACCGCTGCGTGGAGCTCTTCTTCACTGAGCTGAATAGAGCCGCGTTTTGTTCCTTCCGTACAGACACCGCCGGTTCCCATCAGTTTCACTACATCTGCACCGTTCTTTAGCATCAGTCTGGCAGCTTTTCTGCATTCGTCAACGCCGTCGGCTTCGTAACCGATTCTGATCCAGCCGGTTCCTCCTGTCATACAGATGGCGCTTCCGGAGGCCTGAAGATCCGGAGCCAGTTTGATCCTGCCGGCTTTGATCGCCTCGCGCAGTTCAATGGCTATATTGTGTACATCACCTACGTCGCGGGCGAAAGTAACCCCCGCTTTGGCGAGACTTTCCAGATTTTCCAGAGCGGTCAGTGTGTAACCGACAACGGTTTTCTTTGGAGAAAGTTTTTCCGGAAGAGAATCATTCACAATATGTACATGACAGTCAAAGAATCCGGGAGTCATATATTTTCCCTGCAGATCGATAACGGAATCAAACGTAAGGGAAGGATTGTCAGCTTGGAGGTCCGTAAGAGTATCAGTAATGATTCCGTCCTCCACGATGACAGAACAGTCAGGAATCAAAGTTCCTTCCAGAACATCGATGAGGTTTGTATGGATAAACGCTGTTTTCATATATAGTAAGTCCTTTCTGCGTTATTTTAAATACCTTCCGTGCTTTCCGTCTGGTATACCACGCCTTCTTTCATAACGAACGCACAGTCTAATAATGCTTTCGGATCGGTCAGCAGGTCACGCTTCCAGGCTGCGATGTCTGCCAGTTTTCCAACTTCCAGTGTACCGATCTTGTCGTCCAGCTGTAAGATTTCTGCATTGATTTTGGTTGCTGCGTGCAGGGCACGGAAACCGCCCATTCCGCAGTCCATCCATGCTTTGTATTCGTATCCGCTCTCATAATTCTGATGTGTAGCAACAAAGTCTGTACCAAAACCGAGTTTACATTTGCAGTTTTTGATGACTTCGCGGCCAGCCTGTAAAGACTCCTTATAATATTCCAGTTTACGTCTGTACTCCGGCTGTTTGGTCAGGATCTGTACTGGGTCATAGTGTACCGCTTCCTCATATGGGCAGAAGGTCGGAACGATATAAGCATTGTGATCAATGACCATCTGTGCAGTCTCTTCATCTAAAAGAGAACAGTGTTCCATACCGTCGATGCCATATTTCAGGAGCTTCTGGATATGATTCGGGCTGTAAACGTGAGCCGTTACGGTTTTGCCCCATTCATGGGCGGTACGGATGATGGACTCCATCTCCTCATCATTTAACTGCTGCTGGGCCGGATTGTCATACGGGGTAAAGAAGCCTCCGGTTGCCATGATTTTAATGAAATCAGCTCCGTATTTGATCTCCTCGCGTACTGCATGTGCGAAGAAATCTTTTCCGGATCCGAGAGTCGGACGAAGGTTTTGGGCGACGCTGCTGAATTCCGGATTTCTTGCGAAGCCCTGGGAAAGATCACCATGGCTGCCCGGTGTACACATAAAGCGTGCAGCAGCAACGATTCGGGAACCGGTGTGATAACCCTGGTCGATGGCGCGCTTGACATCAATGACACCCATTCCGTTGGATGTGATGCCTCCCATGTGGCGGACAGTTGTAAAACCGCGGGTCAATGTTTTCTGTGCAGTACGAAGGATTGCAAGCGTTTTCATTTCTTCCGATGTCGTATATACCTCTTCGCGGATGGTATGCCAGTCTAAAAAGTCCATATGCATGTGGGCATCGATCATACCCGGAGTGACTGTTGCATCAGACAGATCAATAACCTTTGCGGATTCTGGCTGTGGGATATCCGGACCAATGGCCTCGATCTTATCGTTGTTTACGAGAATTTTGTAGTTTTCTTTCAATTCCGGTTCGATACCATTATATAATTTACCGCAGATGATGTAGGTAAGATTGTTTTTGCTCATAAAGTTCCCCCTGATTTATGATTGTTTTGAATGATGTAAATAAGTATTGGAAATAGAAGATGCCACATTAACGTGGTACACTCCTAAAAACAGCTATATTGTATCATATTTCTGACACATAGTCACAGGGTTTCTTTTGAAATTTATCATGTTTTGCGAGAATGCATTTGGAGATGTTGTAAAAATGTGGATTTCAAATTATACTGATAATATAGAAGATATACCATAAATAAATGGGGAGAATGTGATATATGGAAAAAAGATTTGATGTTACCGCCTTAGGCGAGTTATTAATTGATTTTACAGAGAATGGGATCAGCAGTCAGGGAAATCCGATCCTGGAGGTAAATCCGGGCGGAGCACCGTGCAATGTGCTGGCGATGCTGCAGAAATTAGGAAAGAAAACTTCCTTTATCGGCAAGGTGGGCAATGATCAGTTTGGACGTATGTTAAAAGAGTCCATTGAGCAGGCTGGCATTGATTCCGGAAATCTGATCATGGACGAGGAAGTACATACAACACTGGCTTTTGTACATACGATGGCAGATGGGGATCGTGATTTTTCTTTCTACCGCAATCCGGGTGCGGATATGATGCTGAAGGTTACGGATGTGCAGAAAGAGAGAGTTGAGGCCTCGAAAATTTTTCATTTTGGTACGCTTTCTTCTACTCACGAAGAGTGCAAAGAGGCGACTCGCTATGCGATTCGGTGTGCAAAAGACGCGGGCGTGCTGATTTCTTTCGATCCGAACCTTCGTGAACCGTTGTGGGCGAATTTGGAAGATGCAAAAAGAGAGATTGCATACGGTCTCGGACAGGCAGATATCGTGAAGATTTCCGACAATGAAGTGGTGTTCATGACCGGAGAAGAGGATTATGAAAAGGCAGCGCAGATGTTGAGAGAACAGTATCAGATTCCGCTGTTATTTGTGACACTGGGACGCGACGGCAGCCGTGCATATTATAATGATATTCGCGTGGAGGCGGCAGGATTTATTCAGGAGAACACCATCGAGACGACCGGCGCAGGCGACACCTTTACCGGTTGTGTGCTCAGTAAGATCCTGGAGAATGGCGGAATTGAGAATTTGACAGAACTTCAATTGAAAGAAATGCTGGTGTTTGCAAATGCGGGTGCGTCCCTGATCACGACCAGAAGAGGTGCATTAAAGGTAATGCCGGAAGAGAAGGAGATTTTGGATTTCTTATCAGGAAGGTAACATATGGTAAAAGTCAGAGATTTATTGAAAATGCCGGCCTTTCGCGAAATTAAAGTCATTGCAGGAAGCGAGGGCCTTGACCGGAATGTGGAACATGTGACGGTAATGGAAGTTCCGGACATCAAAAAATGGCTCAAAGGTAATGAGTTTTTGATCACCAGCTTTTATTCTGTACGAAAAAGCGAAGAAGACCAGTGCAGATTGATCGAAGATTTGGCAGACACTTGTTGCTGTATTGCAGTCAAGACCGGAGAGTATGTGGCAAGTCTTTCGGAAGCAGTTTGCAGGATGGCAGACCAGTGCAGTCTTCCAATCCTGGAGATTCCACACCATGTGACGTACATTGACTTGATCGTTCCGATCATGAACCTGTTATTTGAGGAAGAGGGAAATTCTTCGATATTAGAAAAGTACGTGAAAGATATCCTGTATGAAAATTATAGTGATGAAATTTTGATGCAGGAACGCGGCCGCCTGTTCGGATTTCAGGTGGAGCATGATCATTTTGCAGCCATCAACCTCTCATTTAAAAAGGGCTATGAAGCCGATGAGCACGAAAAGAAAAAGATGCGCTTTCTTTGCCAGTCCATTCAGCAGTTTGTGAAAGGCAGTCCGTCCGTGCGGGAATGCTATATGGTTTCATTAAAAAAAGGATGGCTGTTGCTGCTGGAAGGAGAAGACGAAGCTGCGCTCAAACGGTTTATCGGCACCTATTTTACGGAAGCATTCATCCGGGAACGCTGGGTTGGTGAACATCAGAGTCTGTCATGTGGAATTGGACCGGTTTTATTTGGAATGAAAGGAATCCGCGATACATACAGTGCGTCTTTTAAGGCAAAGCGCGTGGGAAGTTTATTAAAAGAAGACGGATGTGTTTTTCACTATGATAAACTTCGTGTCTTTTGTGCTTTGGAGGAATTTATTTCTATGGATGGCAGGCCGATATTTGAAGGTATTCTGGATGAAATACAGAATCAGGAGCTGATAGAAACACTGATGAAGTATTTTGATAATGGCGCCAGTCTGGATAAAACGGCAGAGAGTATGTTCACTCACAAAAATACGATCAAATATCGTTTGAACCGAATCCAGGAGAAGACCGGTCTCAGTTTGAGGCAGCCGGATGAAAATTTCCAGTTATATTTGGCTGTGCTGGCATTGAAACTGAATGAGAAAGGAAAATATTCGGAAGAGGATTAAGTTTGTCCTCTAAGACAAAAAACAGAACAAAATCCTTGTTTTTTAAGACATAGAACCGCCTTTGGAAAAAAGATATAATCGAACTATCTTTTTTCTGAAAGGCGGTATTTATTATGAATAAGAACACAACAGACATCACATTATCGGCATATTTTAATGACATCGTGATCGGCTACTATGAGGATGAGGCACTTGTAAAACAGTTTGGCAGACAGCTTGGTTTTGACGTAGATATGGATGTTTTTATGGCAGTTACATTCCAGTATCCGTCCGATATGAGAGTAACATTTGAGGACAGAGAGAAACTCACAAAGGCTGCAGAAACAGTTATTGCTCTTTCTGAGATGAATCAGAAAATCACTGGAAAACAGATCATTACATGTGATGCAGGTGTATGTGTAATCTTGATCACCCATAATAAATCCGTGATGCGTGACCTTCAGGAGGCAGTGAAGGAAGTTGCGGCAGCAGAAGTTGCAAAAATTGATTCTGAGAGAAAAATCCGCGTTGGTATCGGTACGATTGAAAGCGGAATCAAGGGTATCAAACATACTTACCTGAACGCACAGGATGCGGTAAAAGCAGGCGAGATCTTTAAGAGAGAGCGTGTAGTACTTGAGTACATGGGCATGGAAATTTACAGCAGCATCAATCAGATGGTCGTAAATTTTGGTGACCGACTGACAAGAACTGTATTAAAACAGTTAGGTGAGACTGAAAAACGCGTTCTTTCTAAATACTATAAGTGCAAGGAAGACATTGCACTGACAGCAGAGCAGCTTGGCATGACAGAGGAGGAAGTGAAGAACAGCCTTGTACAGGTAAAGATCAACACAGGACTTGATGTCAATGACAATGAGGACAGCTTTAAGCTTCACTTTATCACGATCGCGAAAAAAGTTCTGGAGAATGACGAGAGAATTAAAAAGAATCGTTAATGTGAGATACGATTCATTTATATAAGAAGGAAAAACAGATTTCTGAGTCAATGGTATGGCTTGGAAATCTGTTTTTTTATGCAGATCAGGAGTTTTAGGTCAGAAATTCTAGGGTCAGAAATTCTAAAGAAAAAATAAAATTAGCACTCAGTGCTTGACAGTGCTAATAATAGGTGCTATAGTCTTGCTAGAACAAGCAAATGATTTGTAATTCATCTATTGATTTAGGAGGCTTGCAATTATGAATATCAGTAAATTTACACAGAAATCCGTTCAGGCAGTTCAGGGGTGTGAGAAGCTGGCGTATGAGTTTGGCAATCAGCAGATCGGTCAGGAGCATTTGTTGGTAAGTCTTCTTCGCCTGGAAGACAGTCTGACCTTAAAACTGATCACCAAGATGGGGATTTCCGGTGAACAGTTTTTAAATGAAGCAGAACTTTTGATCAACAAACTTCCGAAAGTGTCCGGCGGCGGTCAGATTTATATCAGCAATGATTTAAATAAAGTTCTGATCAATGCAGAAGATGAAGCGAAGGCCATGGGAGACGAGTACGTTTCTGTGGAGCATCTGTTTCTTTGCTTAATGAAGGAAGCCAATAAGGCTCTGAAGGATTTATTTAAGAAATACGGCATTGACCGCAATGGATTTTTACAGGCATTGTCCACCGTCCGCGGTAACCAGCGCGTAGTCAGTGACAATCCGGAAGTGACATATGATACTTTAAATAAATACGGTGCGGATCTGGTGGAACGTGCCAGAGAGCAGAAGCTGGATCCGGTCATCGGCCGCGACGCGGAGATCCGCAACGTGGTCCGCATTCTTTCCAGAAAGACGAAGAACAATCCGGTTCTGATTGGTGAGCCTGGCGTCGGAAAGACTGCAGTTGTTGAGGGACTGGCTCAGCGAATCGTCCGCGGCGATGTTCCGGAAGGTCTGAAAGATAAGAAATTATTCTCTCTGGATATGGGTGCCCTGGTGGCAGGTGCCAAGTACCGCGGTGAGTTTGAGGAACGTTTAAAAGCCGTTCTGGACGAAGTGAAAAAGAGCGACGGACAGATCATTCTGTTCATCGATGAGCTTCACACCATCGTCGGTGCAGGCAAGTCTGACGGTGCCATGGATGCGGGCAATATGTTAAAACCGATGCTGGCCCGCGGCGAGCTGCACTGTATTGGTGCGACAACCTTAGACGAATACAGAAAATATATTGAGAAAGATCCGGCTCTGGAGCGTCGTTTCCAGCCGGTTCTGGTGGATGAGCCGACGGTCGAGGATACCATTTCCATCCTCCGAGGTCTGAAAGACCGTTACGAAGTGTACCATGGTGTGAAAATCACGGACTCTGCCCTGGTGAGTGCGGCTGTTCTTTCCAACCGCTACATCAGTGACCGTTTCCTTCCGGATAAGGCCATCGACCTGGTGGATGAGGCCTGTGCGATGATCAAGACCGAGCTGGATTCCATGCCGACCGAACTGGATGAGCTGTCCAGAAAGATCATGCAGATGGAGATCGAGGAAGCGGCGTTAAAGAAAGAGACAGACCGTCTCAGTCAGGATCGTCTGGCAGATCTGCAGAAAGAGCTGGCAGAGCTGCATGATACCTTTGCGTCCCAGAAAGCGCAGTGGGAAAATGAAAAGGCTTCGGTGGACAGATTATCTGCGCTCCGTGAGGAGATCGAGAGTGTCAACCGCCAGATTCAGGATGCTCAGCAGAAGTATGATCTAAATAAAGCTGCCGAATTGCAGTACGGAAAACTTCCGCAGTTAGAGAAAGAACTCCGCGAGGAAGAGGAGAGCGTGAAAAATCAGGATCTGAGTCTGGTGCATGAAAGCGTGACAGACGATGAGATCGCACGGATTATTTCCCGCTGGACCGGAATCCCGGTGGCGAAACTGACCGAGAGTGAGCGCAACAAGACACTGCACCTTGATGAGCAGCTTCACAAACGCGTAGTCGGCCAGGATGAGGGCGTGGAGAAAGTGACCGAGGCTATTATCCGTTCCAAGGCCGGCATCAAAGACCCGACAAAACCAATCGGTTCCTTCTTATTCTTAGGACCGACCGGTGTCGGTAAGACCGAGCTTGCGAAAGCTCTTGCAGAGAATTTATTTGACGATGAGACCAATATGGTCCGCATTGACATGAGTGAATATATGGAGAAGCACTCCGTATCCCGACTGATCGGAGCGCCGCCAGGATATGTTGGTTACGATGAAGGCGGACAGCTTACAGAGGCGGTTCGCAGAAAACCGTACTGCGTGGTCCTGTTTGACGAGGTGGAAAAAGCACATCCGGATGTATTCAACGTGCTTCTTCAGGTTCTGGACGACGGACGGATCACGGATTCTATGGGCAAGACCGTGGATTTCAAGAATACGATCATTATCTTAACCTCCAACATCGGTTCCCAGTATCTTCTGGATGGAATTGACGAGGAAGGTATGATCCGACCGGAAGCAGAGGCAGCGGTAATGCATGATCTTCGTGCACATTTCAGACCGGAATTCTTGAACCGTCTGGATGAGACGGTCCTGTTTAAACCGCTGACCAAGAGCAACATCGGCGGAATCATTAACCTGCTGATCGCGGATGTGAACAAGCGTCTGGCAGATAAAGAACTTTCCATTGCATTGACGGACGAGGCGAAGGCGTTCATCGTCGAAAACGGTTATGATCCGGTTTACGGTGCGAGACCGTTAAAGCGTTATCTGCAGAAACATGTGGAGACACTGGCTGCCAAGCTGATCCTCTCCGACGGTGTCCGCGCAGGCGACACGATCATGATCGAAGTTGTGGACGGAAAACTGAGTGCTCGGGCAGAGAGATAAAAATAGGAAATCCTCATTATGTTAAGAAAATCACAGATTTACGTTGACACATCACAGCGTTATCATTTATTATTAAAGGAAATTCGAATTCAATAGTAAGTGAAAAAAGCTTTGATATAAAGTCTGACATAGAGGAGGAAATCGACCATGAATGGTGCACAGGCGATGATAAAATGCCTTGAAAACGAAGGCGTAGAGATGATATTTGGTTATCCGGGTGTGGCAATCTGTCCGTTTTACGATGCTGTGCTGGATTCTGATATCAGAACTGTCCTCGTACGATCTGAGCAGAATGCAGCCCACGCGGCAAGTGGTATGGCCCGCGTGACAGGAAAGGTGGGCGTCTGCGCAGTGACAAGCGGACCAGGTGCGACGAACCTCATTACCGGTATTGCGACAGCATTTGCAGACAGTATTCCGTTGATCTGTATTACCGGTCAGGTAAAGAGTGAGCTGATCGGAAGTGATGTATTCCAGGAGGCAGATATTACAGGTGCGACGGAGTCTTTTGTAAAATACAGTTATCTTGTCAATAACGTAGAAGATATTCCACGTATTATGAAGGAAGCATTTTACATTGCCAATACAGGAAGAAAAGGCCCGGTTCTGATCGATGTTCCGATTGATATCCAGCAGGCGATGATCAAGAAATTCAAATATCCGGAGACAGTTTCTCTCCGTACTTATAAGCCGACGGTCAAGGGACATGCGGTACAGATGAAGAAGGTTATGGCGGAGCTTGAGAAGGCGAAACGTCCGGTTATCTGTGCGGGCGGCGGTGTCCTGTTAAGTGATGCAGTCCATGAGATGCGTGATTTTGCGCACAAATACCGTGTTCCGGTAGTTTCTACGATGATGGGCATCGGTGCGATGCCGACACAGGACGAGCTGTACTTTGGCATGGTGGGCAATAACGGAGCTTCGTATGCAAACCGTGCGATGAACGAGGCCGACATGGTGATCATGGTAGGTGCCCGTGTGGCAGACCGTGCGGTAAACCAGCCGGAGATCATTACAAGAAATAAGATTTTAGTTCATATGGATGTAGATCCGGCGGAGATCGGCAAGAATGCAGGTCCGACCATTCCGCTGGTAGGTGACGCGAAGCATATTTTTACTGACATGCTCCAGACAGAGATCAACGTGGATCATGAGGAGTGGATTCAGACTCTGGTCGGTTATACAAAATCCATGGCACAGAGAAGAAATCCGGACCCGATGTATGTGGACCCGGCTGCGTTCGTGCGCAAACTTTCTGAGAAAATGGATGCCAACGGTGTCTATGTGGCAGACGTAGGCCAGAACCAGATCTGGTCCTGCCGAAATTACCAGATGCGTGACGGAAGTTTCCTGACTTCCGGCGGTATGGGAACCATGGGTTATTCCATTCCGGCGGCCATGGGTGCGAAACTGGGCTGTCCGGACAGACAGGCGGTAGCAGTCTGCGGCGACGGCTCGTTCCAGATGTCCATGTGCGAGCTTGCCACTATGCGCCAGCATGGTGCGGCTGCAAAAGTAGTTGTGATGAAAAATGGTTTCCTTGGCATGGTGCGCGAGTACCAGACTAAGACTTACAACAACCGTTTCTCCGTCGTTGACCTTTCCGGAAGTCCGGACCTCTCCAAGATTGCTGAGGCATACGGAATTCCGTTCATCCGCGTGACCAATATGCGTGAGGCGGATGAGGCCATTGACCGCTTCTTAGAAAAAGACGAAACTGTGCTGATGGAAATCTTAGTCCATCCGCTTGACATGGTATAGGAGGGGAAGATTTATGAAAAAGATTTATTCTGTATTAGTAGAGAACCGCTCCGGTGTTCTGTCAAAGGTTACAGGTCTGTTCTCCAGACGAGCATTTAACATCAACAGCTTAGTTGTAGGTGAGACAGATGATCCGACCATGTCTCGTATGACGATCGTTTCCACAGGAGATGCGCATACGTTGGAGCAGATCGAGAAGCAGTTAAATAAAAAGCTGGACGTTATCAAAGTTAAGACATTTGAAGAGATCGAATGTATTTCCAGAGAGCTGATGCTTGTGAAGGTAAAATACAACCGTTCGAATCGAAAAGACATCATGGAGATCTGCAATATTATGAAAGCAGAGATCGTGGATATGTCCAAATATCACATGCTGATCCAGCTCTGTGATACATCTGAGCGTGTGCAGCAGTTTTTGAGCATGATGCAGGGCATCAGCATTACGGAAGTTGCCCGTACCGGAACGGTGGCGCTTCCGAAATGTAAGGAAAATGATTAAGTGAATACAGGTATTTTGAAGCGGAGAGATGGGAACGTCTCTCCGTTTTTTGATGTAGAAAATCTTGTGCCCGAGTCACAAAATTTATGTCGAAGATACACGCGTAATTGACGGACAAAAAGAGAAAAGGTATAATAAAATCAGAAAAATAAGAGGAGGGTGTATTTGATGAAGAGGTGGAAGAAATTTCAGGCATTGCTTTTGACGATGCTTATGATCCTGAATCTGACCGGAACGGCATTTGCCGATCAGGCGCGGGCAGGGGATCTTGTGGTGCTTTATACCAACGATATACATACCCATGTGGACAATGAGGGGCTGCGCTATTCTAACGTGGCTGCCATGAAAAAAGAACTGGAGGCAGCAGGTGCAGAGGTCCTTCTTGTGGATGCCGGTGACCATATTCAGGGCACGGCTTATGGTTCCATGGATAAAGGTGCGACGATCATTGAACTGATGAATGCGGCCGGTTATGACCTTGCGACGCTGGGCAACCATGAGTTTGACTATGGTATGGAAGGTGCGATGAATGCGATCCAGTGGGCGAAGTATCCGTATGTTTCCGCGAACTTTTATCATGAATCCAACGGCGCGAAAACAGGAACGGTTCTGGATGCATATAAAGTCTTTGATTTTGGAGAACTTGAAGTTGCCTTTGTAGGTG
>SVDR01000101.1 GCA_015057755.1 Lachnoclostridium sp. | reverse complement strand
CGGATGAGTGTCGTTCAGCTGGAACGCTACCTTCTCGTGCAGTTTGCGGATATCGTCATGATTCTCTTTGTATTTTAAGATTGCTCTCTGTACACTTGCAGAGATAAAGAAATACTGCTGTTTTAAACGCAGCTCTTTACCTGCATAGTGGTTGTCGTTCGGATAAAGAACCTCAACCAGAGTCTTAGCAAGGTTTTCCTGCTCAACTGCCTTCTGGTAGTTACCCTTATCGAACTCATTTAAGTTGAATGTGTTGACCGGCTGTGCATCCCAGATTCTCAGGGAGTTTACCACGTTGTTGCCATAGCCAACGATCGGAATATCATACGGGATTGCCATAATGGACTGATGGCCCTTCTGTACGAAGTGATTCTTCTTGCCATCCCATACAGTCTCTACATAACCGCCGAACTTAACTTCTGTTGCATATTCTGCACGGCGGATCTCGAACGGATAACCGTCCTTTAACCACTCATCCGGAACTTCCTTCTGGAATCCGTCAACGATCTGCTGTTTGAACATACCGTAACGGTAACGGATACCGCAGCCGTATGCCGGATAACCCAGTGTTGCCAGGGAATCCATAAAGCATGCTGCAAGACGGCCAAGACCGCCGTTTCCGAGTGCCGGGTCTCTCTCCTGATCCTCGATGGAGTTCAGGTCAAAGCCAAGTTCCTTTAATGCCTCTGCGATATCTTTAATCTCGCAGATATTGATGATGTTGTTGCCAAGGAAACGTCCTGTTAAGAACTCCATGGACATATAGTAAACAACTTTTACATCCTCTTTATCGAATTCTTTCTGTGTTGCGATCCATCTGTCGATGATCAGGTCTTTCACTGCAAGAGATACAGCCTGGTATACCTGCTGCGGTGTTGCTTCATCGATGGTCTTACGGTATAAGTTCTTTACATTATACACGACGTCCTTCTTGAACTCTTCCTTGTTGATTCTGTAGTTCACGTCAAAGTCCTCCTGTTTTTGGTTGCAGGACCCCGCCGGCTTTTCCCGGCGGGATCAAAATCTTTTCATTCTTATTTTGTTACTTTGGCTACTCCAAGCACAACATCTTCGCCATTGATATTCCACTCTTTTGTATAACCCTTCATTTCTCCGAGGGTGATGCTGTCTGCCAGTACTTCTTCTTTTAACTGGTCTGCATATTTCTTGATAATATCAGCGATCTTTTCATTGTTGTCTACATATACGTAGATATGGTCCATAACCTCAAAATCAGCTTCTTTTCTCATTGTCTGGATCTTGCTGATGATCTCTCTGTAGAAGCCTTCTTCCAGCAGTTCCGGTGTCAGATTTGTATCCAGAACCACTGTGATGGTGTTGTCACCTTCAGAAACATAGCCCTCTGTCTGAGCCATGTCGATGAGCAGATCTTCTTTTGTCAGAACCACTTCTGCGTCACCGAAATTGAATGTGAGTGCACCCTTTTCATTTAATTCATCCATAGCTGCGTTGCCATCCAGCTCTGTGAGAGCTTTTTTGATGTTGCCCAGCTGCTTGCCGTACTTCGGTCCAACAGTCTTGAGCTGCGGCTTGAATGTGTAGGATGTGAATGCGCGAACATCGTCGGTAAATTCTACCGCTTTTACGTTCAGCTCATCCTCGATGATCTCCTGGTAGAACTCCGGCAGAGCCTGCGGAGCCTTTACGAACATCTTGCCGATCGGCTGACGGTTCTTGATATTGGCAGTGTTTCTAGCTGCACGGCCCATAACAACGATCTTCAGAACCTCATCCATCTTCTCTTCCAGCTCTTTGTCGATCATATTCTCGCAAACAACCGGGAAATCGCAGAGGTGAATACTCTCGATCGCATTCTCGTCGATGCTTCTTACCATATTCTGGTAAATTTCTTCCGTCATGAACGGTACCATCGGAGCTGCTGTCTTGGAAATCTCAACAAGTGCAGTGTAGAGAGTCATGTAAGCATTGATCTTATCCTGCTCCATGCCCTTTGCCCAGAAACGTTCACGGCTTCTTCTTACATACCAGTTGGACATATCATCTACGAAATCCTGAAGTGCTCTTGCTGCTTCCGGAATTCTGTAGTTCTCAAGGTCGTAATCCACTTCCTTGATCGTGGAGTTTAATTTAGATAAGAGCCACTTATCCATTACGGACAGTTTCTCATAATCCAGTTCGTACTTTGTAGCATCGAAGTTGTCGATGTTTGCATACAGTACGAAGAATGCATATGTGTTCCAGAGTGTTCCCATGAACTTTCTCTGGCCTTCCATAACGGCTTTGCCATGGAAACGGTTCGGCAGCCACGGAGCACTGTTGATATAGAAATACCAACGGATCGCGTCTGCACCGTATTTCTCCAATGCCTCAAACGGGTCAACGGCATTGCCCTTGGATTTACTCATCTTCTGGCCGTTTTCATCCTGAACATGACCTAATACGATAACGTTCTGGTACGGCGGTTCGTTGAATAACAGAGTGGATTCTGCAAGCAGAGAATAGAACCATCCACGTGTCTGGTCAACGGCCTCAGAGATAAACTGAGCCGGGAACTGCTGCTCAAATAACTCTTTATTCTCAAACGGATAGTGATGCTGAGCGAACGGCATCGCACCGGAGTCGAACCAGCAGTCGATAACTTCCGGTACACGGTGCATCTCTTTGCCGCATTCCGGACATGTGATCGTCACTTCGTCGATGAACGGACGGTGTAATTCCACGCCGCCTTCCGGATAATTGCTGCTCATGCTCTTTAATTCTTCACGGCTGCCGATGCAGTGCATATGTCCGCACTCACAGGTCCATACCGGAAGCGGTGTACCCCAGTAACGGTTTCTGGAAATACCCCAGTCCTGTACATTCTCTAACCAGTCGCCGAAACGTCCTTTACCGATGGATTCCGGGATCCAGTTGATCTTGTTGTTATTTCTGATCAGGTCATCTTTGACTGCTGTCATCTTGATGAACCAGGACTCACGCGCATAGTAAATGAGCGGAGTGTCACATCTCCAGCAGTGCGGGTAGCTGTGCTCGAATACCGGAGCTTCGAATAACAGTCCCTTTTCTTTCAGATCTTTTAAGATCATCGGGTCAGCTTTCTTACAGAATACGCCTGCGTAATCTGTCTCTTTTGTCATCTCACCCTTTGCATCTACCAGCTGTACGAACGGAAGATCATATCTGCGTCCTACCTGGGCATCGTCTTCACCGAATGCCGGAGCAATATGAACCACGCCTGTACCATCTGTCAGTGTAACGTAATCTGCACATGTTACGTAGTATGCTTTCTTATTCTGCTTCTTGCAGATCTCAACTGCATAATCAAATAACGGCTCGTACTCCTTGTACTCCAGATCTTTACCTGTGTACTTTTCAAGTACTTCGTAAGCCGGTGTACCATTCTCTTTATCTGCCAGTTTGCCGAGAACGGTATCGCAAAGCGCCTCTGCCATGTAGTAAACCATGCCATCTGCTGCTTTTACTTTTACATATGTTTCTTTCGGGTTTACACAAAGAGCAATGTTACTCGGCAGTGTCCACGGAGTAGTGGTCCATGCTAAGATATAAGCATCTTCGCCTTTTGCCTTGAAACGAACCACTGCGGAACGTTCCTTAACATCCTTATAACCCTGAGCCACCTCATGGCTGGACAGCGGTGTGCCGCAGCGCGGGCAGTACGGAACAATCTTAAATCCTTTGTAAAGAAGGCCCTTGTTCCAGATTTCCTTTAATGCCCACCATTCAGACTCGATATAATTGTCATGGTAAGTTACATACGGATCATCCATATCAGCCCAGAAACCAACGGTGCTGGAGAAATCCTCCCACATGCCTTTGTATTTCCAAACGCTTTCCTTACAGTAACCGATGAACGGTTCCAGACCATATTCCTCGATCTGCTCTTTGCCATCAAGACCTAACATCTTCTCAACTTCCAGCTCAACCGGAAGACCGTGAGTATCCCAACCGGCCTTACGCGGAACCATATAGCCCTTCATTGTACGATATCTCGGGATCATATCCTTGATAACACGTGTGAGAACGTGGCCGATATGCGGCTTTCCGTTTGCAGTTGGCGGACCATCATAGAACACATACGGTTTGCCTTTTCTTCTGCTATCAATGCTCTTTTCAAAGATCTTCTGGTCTTTCCAGAATTTTTCAATCTGCTTTTCTCTGTCCACAAAGTTTAAGTCTGTTGACACTTTCTGATACATGATACATTTCCTCCAATCTTATAAAAAACGCCCTGTTGTAAAGCAACAGGACGAATAAAGACTCGTTATACCACCTATTTACTGCATACCAATATATGAGTTCCTGTTAACGGTGGAAAGCCGGGCAAACTTACTGCTGCAACTCTGTGAAATTCATCACAATCATCACATTTCAGCCGCCAGCTCGGGAGTGATTTTCCATCTGCATCCGGCACCGGGCTTTCACCATCCCCGGCTCGCTTTGGCTTTCATACAGACTTACTGTCTCCGTCATTGCTTTTAAAATAATTTCAGCGATACCATTATATAGAGGAAACCGCATAAAGTCAAGGTTTTTCCAGTTTTGTTAAAAAGTTAACGTTAAATTTGCGTTTTTTCCGATGTATGTTATAATGCTCATAAGAAAATTTAAGGAGAGAGTGTTATGACTTCACGCAATCTTACACAGCTGACTGACTTTTACCAGCTGACAATGATGCAGGGTTACTTCTTCGCCAAAGATGTTAATGAAACCGTAATCTTTGACGCTTTCTACCGCAGCAACCCTGATGACAACGGTTATGCGATCGCAGCCGGTCTGGAACAGGTAATCGAATATATTAAAAACCTTCATTTTACAAAAGAAGATATTGAATATCTTCGCGGAACCGGCTATTTCCGTGAGGAGTTTCTGGAGTATCTGGCTACTTTCCGCTTTACCGGCGACATCTACGCACTTCCGGAAGGAACTGTTATGTTCCCAAGAGAGCCGTTCTTAAAGGTAATCGCTCCGATCATGGAGGCGCAGCTGATCGAAACAGCAATGTTGAACATCATCAACCATCAGTCTCTGATCGCTACAAAAGCAAGCCGTGTCGTTCACGCTGCCCGCGGTGACGGAATTATGGAATTCGGTCTTCGCCGTGCACAGGGTCCGGATGCCGGAATCTACGGTGCAAGAGCTGCTATGATCGCAGGCTGTGTCGGCACTTCCAATATTCTTGCCGGCAAGATGTTCGGTGTACCGATCCTCGGCACCCACGCACACAGCTGGATCATGAGTTTCCCGGACGAGCTGACTGCGTTCCGTACTTACGCAGAACTGTATCCGGATGCTTGTATCCTTCTGGTGGATACTTATGATACGCTGAAATCCGGTATTCCGCATGCGATCCAGGTATTCAAAGAGATGCGTGAAAAGGGAATCAAGTCCAAGCGTTACGGAATCCGTCTTGACAGCGGTGACCTTGCTTACCTTTCCAAGAAAGCAAAAGAAATGCTGGATGCAGAAGGTTTCACAGATGCCGTG
>SVDR01000100.1 GCA_015057755.1 Lachnoclostridium sp. | reverse complement strand
CCTGCTAAACTGTATACCGCGGTATCGATGATGGAACCACTTTCCATAATTACTACTGCCGCTCTCGCAACACCGGCTACCAATGCGCCGAATGCGATATCTTTTGCACCTTCCACGAACTGAGAAGCAACCTTACTGGGTCTATTCCCAGCAATCAGACCGCAGATTGCACCCATGGTCAGGAAAATCGCACCGATTTCAGTTAAGAACCAACCGTAGGTCTTTACACCGTAAACAATGGTGATCATACCGGCAACAAATACGGCCAGGATCAGGAAATCTCTTCCCTTCAATTTGTCCATGTGATCCAGATCCAGAACGTTTCCTCTTTCTTCTGCTTCGATGTCAGCGATGATGGACAACTCCGGATTCTTCTTTACCTTAGATGCATAGCGCATGATGAAGAAAGCACCGATGATCAACTGCAGAGCCCATGCCACCAGACGCAATCCGATACCGGAGAACAGCGGCAATTCTGCGATCCCCTGCGCAATCCCAGTGGTGAAGGGGTTCATCCAACCGGAACTGAAACCGCAGTTACAGCCGACAATGATCATCCCTGCACCAACCATGGCATCATAACCTACCGATCTGGCAAGCACGATTCCCAATGGTATGAACGGAATCATTTCTTCCCACATACCGAAGGTCGCACCACCCAGCGAGAAGATGAACATAATCAATGGAATCAGAAGTTTTTCTTTCCCCTGCATTTTGAGCGCCAACTGACCCAGTGCTTTCGTAATGGCACCGGTCTGCATGATGATACCGAAGGCACCACCGGTCATGAATACGAACAGAGTTACATTCGCAGCCTTGTTCATACCTTCCGGATATGCCTTAATAAATTCGAACGGAGTTACCGGATCGTTTTCCACATAGTGGAAACTGTTGGGATCGATAACCTGTCTTCCGGTGGCGGGGTCTTCCACTCTGTCATAGACCCCTGCAGGAACAATATAGGTCAGTACCGCCATGATAAACGCAAAGATAATCAAAATGATATACGTATGCGGCATTTTAAAGGGCTTTTTCTTTTGTTCCATAGTGTCACCTTACCTTTCTTCCCCCAAATGATACAGTCACTCCAAACCATGTTCTATATGCAAGCGGGATTTAAGTTTTCTGAATTATCTTAATAATATCCGTTTGTAATAAATTTGTAAAGTAAGAAAGCACGCGATATTTCATTTTTCAGAATAAAATTGTCTATTATTTCACAAAATGCCGTTTTTATTTTCATTTATATCAAATAAATTTGTGCATTTTGAAAATATATCATGTGAATGCCGCTGCAATCAACCGACACACTTGTGGCATAATCGCATCTGCTACAAATAAACGTATCACTTGAACAACAATCAGTGAAGGACTATCCACACCTAAATCCGAAGCAATTAAGGCCATATCTCCCGCTCCTGCTGGAGTCATCATCAACATCGCCTCACGTCGCTGAACGTGAAGTTTTTTGTGAAGGAAATTACCAATCACAAACATAAGAACCGTATAGCATAAAAGAATCACAATCAGCGGTTCAATCAATTGATTCATATCGTGGAATGCTTCCCGTGTGATAGTACAGCCAATATAGGCTCCCGATAATACCTGTGCTGCTTTCTTGATTTCTTTTGGCATTCCGGCATTATATCCAAAGCCAACTTTGACCACTGCAATTCCAACAGCAGAAAACACCAAAGCCCCTGCGGGAATCCCGATACAGTTTCCTAAGAGGCCGAAGGCGATTGCCATAACCGAAGTAATCAAAGTGGTCTTAAGATCAATCTTCTTGTTGACCTGGGCAACTTTCACCGCTTCTTCCATCTCATGTTTTTCTTCTGCAGATTCATCGTTGCGGCATACATATCCAATCATCGCCGGAAAAATACCAATCCCCACCAACGCTCTGGCAAAGTGAACTGTAACCACGGGCAGCAGATCCGCTCCCATATCTGCAGCAATCAGCGGAACATCGCTTAGACCCCCGGGAATTGTACACATTAACATTGTCAACAAGTCATAGTCCGTTCTCCAATATGTATAGTATCCCACTATGATATTCAACCCACAAAATGCACCTACAACTACCAGTGCGATCTTGTAGATATCTTTCATTTTAATAATATCATCTCTGCTGACCATGGACCCGATAAAAGCCCCAGCTACGATTTGTGCCGCCAGTTTTGCCGCCTTTGGCATATAAGCCATTTCAAATCCTAAATTTAAGATGCACGCTCCAAGAATCGCACCTACCAACAGGCCCGCCGGAACCTTCATTTTTTTCATTCCGATTCCGCAAACAAATGCCGCCAACAGCGTCAATATCAATTTCCCTTCCATGTCTCCACCCAAGCTGTCCTTTCAAAGAAAAAGAGAGGCACCATAGTGGTGCCTTTCTTTCCTGTATTCTGTTTTATTACTTTAGAACGGTCCCCATTCTGTCATTGCACCGTATGCACAGAAGCAGGAAGCCATTACAAACCAGATTCCGATCAACGGTATAAAGAATTTCAACCATCTGTCATAAGATATCTTTGCAATACCCAAACACGCCATCAAAGTACCTGCAGTGGGCCAGAATGCATTAGTGAAGCTATCACCAAACTGGAAGCACAGTACTGCAGTCTGTCTTGTAATTCCCAGAACATCTGCGATCGGTACCATGATCGGCATGGTTGCCGCTGCCTGACCGGAACCGGAATTGATTACGAAGTCCATACCGATCTGCACCCAGTACATTGCAGCTGCGGCCAGAGCTGGCGGCAGATCCCCGATCAAGCCGCTCAGTCCATAAACCGCGGTATCGATAATGGAACCACTTTCCATAATGACAACAGCTGCTCTGGCAACCCCTGCAACCAATGCTCCGAAGCAGATTCCCTTCGCACCGGTTACGAACTGAGAAGCAACTTTACTGGGATTATTTCCGGCAAACAATCCGCACAGCGCTCCCATCGTCAGGAAAATTGCACCGATTTCTGTCAGGAACCACCCATATTTGGAAACGCCATAAATCATGACTCCCATTCCACCTACAAAGGTTGCCAATACCATATAGTCGCGGGCACTCAGTTTTTCTAAATGTTCTAAGTCTAATTTGTTATTGGCTTCTTCTCTCTCAATATCTGCAACAATGGAGAGTTCCGGGTTTTTCTTGATCTTGGCTGCATAACGCATAATGTATAACGATGTAACTACTACTAACGATGCCCAGATAATCAATCGATACCCGATTCCGGAAAACAGAGGTAATTCTGCAATCCCCTGTGCGATCCCTGTGGTGAAAGGATTCATCCATCCAGAGCTAAAACCACAGGCGGCGCCAGTGATGATCATCGCTGCCCCAACCAAAGCATCATAGCCAACAGATCTGGCCAATACTACGCCCAAAGGAATGAACGGTATCATTTCTTCCCACATACCGAAGGTTGCACCGCCAAGAGAGAAAATAAATATTACCAGCGGAATCAAGAGACGTTCTTTTCCCTTCATACCAATTGCGAGACGACCCAAAGCTTTATTGACAGATCCAGTCTCCATGATGATTCCGAAAGAACCACCGGTAATAAATACAAACAATGTAACATTGGCTGCCTTGTTCATCCCTTCCGGATATGCTTTGATAAATTCAAATGGTGTCACCGGATCACTTTCAACATAATGAAAGCTTTCTGGATCAATGACCTGTCTCCCGGTACTGGGGTCTTCGACACGTACATATTCCCCTGCCGGAACAACATAGGTGAGAACTGCCATCACCATCGCAAATACAATTAAAATAATGTAAGTATGAGGCATTTCAAACTTTTTCTTCTTCTTTTCTTCCATCTGTGTCACCTTGCCTTTCTTCCCCTACTTCGTCATAAACATCCTTTTATTCGGGGAATCATATCCGAAAAGAAATGAAAATGGTTTTTACTTTATGTCAAAAATACACCATTTTTATCAATTTGTAAATATCGTATTTCAATTTTTTAAAAATTATTTTCATTCTATGAAAATACATAGCTCGTCACATAAAAAAACAAGCTGCCGTTTCCAGCAGCCTGCTTAATAATCGGAGATTTAATATCCCAACTTTTTTGATATTTTCCATGCTTCTTCTTTCGCCATGATAATCATCTCATCCATTCGCTTTTCATCAATTCTGTTCTCCGGACCACAAATAAATATTGCGGCTTCAATTTCATGATTTGCATTGAATACGGGAACTGCTACCGATCGTAAACCGTGATTGATTGGATTTTCATTATGGCTGGTGGCATATCCTTGTTTTTTGATTTGTTCCAGTTGATCAAAGGTTACACCGGACGGATGAACCAGAAGTACCTGACGAGCAAAATCAGGATCCTGATATGCCAATAAAACTCGACCTGTTGCCCCATTGGTCAGCTCCATTCGCGTACCGATACTCATGACCCGATGAATCGGCTGAGTACTAGGAACAAACTCCACACAGACACGATACATCTTTTCCACGACAAATAGTCCAACACTCTCATTAAACTGATTTCTCAGCGCAATCATATGCGGTTTTGCCGCCTCGCGAACGCTGACGGAACTGAGATAAATCGCCCCTAAACTCGGCAGCTTATAGCCCAAGCTGTACAGTAGCGATTCTTCATTTCTCTGGAGATAACCCATGGCTTCCATCGTTCCCACCATGCGCGACACTGTACTGGGTGACATATCCAGCATTCTCGATATTTCTACTAATGATAACGCCGGTTTTTCTCTGGAAAAGCAGTCTAAAATATTCAATGCACGCTCAATCGATCTCACATTACTTTCCTGAACCGCCATAGTCTCCCCTCCTTTTTTCATCTCACCAATTTCATTTTATAGTAGTATTTTACTACAAAATGAAAATCATTGCAATCTTTCTCCCGAAGAGTATACCTTAACTTTGTTGCAGCATATATAAAAAAGCCGCATTCAAATAGAATGCAGCTTTTCATGCACATATTATTCCATATACGGCCCAGGGATAAACACGCCCGCTCTTCCATCCACCTGGACATTGTCCTTCATGGCCACTTTCCCATTGACGAGGACATAATCAATACCTTTCGGCTTGATATTCAAATCTTCAAACGTAGCTCCATCCATGATGGTATCCGGATCGAAAATCGTGATATCGGCATCACAACCAATCGCAATGCGGCCCTTCGTATACAGTTCTAACCGATCAGCTGTTACCTGTGTCATCTTGTACAGCGCCTCGATCAACGGCAGGACCTTATCTTCGCGGACATACTTCCCCAGAACTCTGGGGAATGTACCAGCAGCTCTTGGATGACCTGTTCCGCGGTTAACTCCACCATCGCTGCCGATCATACAGTTGACAGGATTGGCAATCGCTTTCGCGATCTCATCCTCATTCATGACAAATGCCACCGCTCTGACATCCGGATCATCCCGGCGCACTTCCTCAAAGATTTCTTTGGTACAGAACTGGTTTTGATACTTTCCGGCGGTCAGCCAGATATTCTCATAGCTCTTTCCCCACTTATCGAAGCATCCCTCATCGAATACCG
>SVDR01000013.1 GCA_015057755.1 Lachnoclostridium sp. | reverse complement strand
AAACAATGAATACAACGACAATTGCATGAAATGGGTTTTTGCTAATATTGCAATGAGTCAGGCGGTTATTAGATACAATGCAGAAGTGGTTGACGTGAAATACGGTTCCTATCCAATGCTTTCAAATGGCTCTTATGGATTTGTCTTTGGATATGATAATGATTATGAAAACCACCATTTTAAAGGAGTTTATAATTATGAGGAAAATGGTGCATGGCTTTTGATCAATAACTATAGAATCCTTGAAGAAAGTCAGTTTTGGACTGTGAATCAGTGGGATAAATGCATGAAAGCCATGATGGATGCAGTGATGAGAGAGAAAGCCGACGAGAAAAATGATGAGTTGATTCGCCTGATTGAAGAAGGATTTATTAAGTCTGAAGGCGGTCTTCTTTCTGCTAACTTCCCAGTATTTACAAAACAAGAATATGATTTGGTGAAAACATTATTAGAGCCAGCCGTCGATGTGATTTTTGATGTTATCGCAGAGATTTGTAAACTTGCGGAAGAATCATTGAAAAAGCATGTACCGTCAAATATGAAAAAGTATTGTGGACATTTAGCGAACATTCATTATCAGGTGGATTCAGCTGCATTAATGATTGAGGAAATGGTAAGCAAAAAAATGCTTACTGTTCCAAATGAAAAGGTAAACGTAGGCATGTTTGCAGTAGTGAACTAAATGCAAAATAGAAGGAATGGATTCAGATACAAGCGACCGGGAAACTGGTCGCTTTTTCTCTATCTGATGGTGTGAATCGAAATGGAAACTTAAGGAAGTATTCAAGTATCGCCCAATTATATATGGTACAATAAAATGACAAATTGTGTAACTATGAGGTTTGCTTATGAAAATCGCAGTAATGTCTGATATCCATGGGAACTACGTTGCCCTAGAAAGATGTATAGAATATGCTTTGAGTGAAGGTGTGCAGACATTTGTCTTTTTAGGTGACTATGTGGGAGAATTAGCATATCCACAGAAGACGATGGATATTTTAAAAGAATTAAAGAGTCACCATTCGTGTTATTTTGTAAAGGGAAATAAAGAAGATTATTGGTTGAATTATGAACGAGATGGTGAATGCGGATGGTGTGAAAATGATTCCACAACAGGATCTTTGTATTATACATATCATAATTTGACTTCAGAGGACTTGGCGTTTTTCAAATCGCTATCGCATAGCGCAGAGATTTCCTTTGAGGGTTTACCAATAATTACAATCTGCCATGGATCACCGATGCAGGCTAACGAAAAATTGCTGCCGGATAAACAGAAAACATTTGAAATCATGGAGAGGGATAATAATACTATAATCCTTTGCGGGCATACCCATTTGCAGGGACTGATTGAGCATGATGGAAAAATGGTATTGAATCCGGGTGCGGTCGGTGTTTCTTTACACAGTGATGGGAAGTCCCAGTTTATGATCTTGACTGGCACAGAGGGTACATGGGAACATGAATTTATCAGTTTGGATTATGATGTAGAGCAGGTCATTGCGGATCTGAAAGCATCTGGCTTAAGTGTGAAGGCTCCAAGTTGGTGTAAAGTCTCGGAGCATTTGTTGAGAACGGGTGAGATTTCGCATGGAACGGTATTAGCAAAAGCGATGACTTTATGTAAAGAAGAACTGGGAGAATGTATTTGGCCGATAATTCCTGAGAAATATTGGGAAAAGGCCGTTGAAGAGATGTTAAACTAATTTAAGTGTGTATGGAGTAATTATGAATTGTGAAATCAGAGAATGTGTCCTCGCAGATGCAGAGCCAATATATGAATTGAATCAGAGTGAAATGGGATATGACTATTCACTAGAGGAGACACAACAGAATATAAAAGAATTGTTACAGAGTGCACATGATAAGATTTATGTTGCTGTTGTAGATAGTATCGTTGTTGGATACGTGCATGCAAATGATTATAAATTGATTTATGCGCCACCGATGAAAAATATTATGGGTATTGCTGTATCCAGCAAATGCAAAAGAATGGGTATTGGAAAAGCATTACTTGCTGCAGTAGAAGCATGGGCAAGGGCAGGTGGAGCAAAGGGCGTTCGTCTTGTGTCGGGTGCAACAAGAAAAGAGGCTCATACGTTTTATGAGCGATGTGGCTATAGTGGTGGAAAACATCAGTTTAATTACAAAAAATGTTTTGAATAATCGGAAGGAGACGTTGTCTTACGATGAAAAAAGAAACCTATAATTTAATTGAAGCATATATGTTGTCTTGCATGGAGGATAGTGCGCATGATAAGGATCATATTTATCGAGTTCTGAATCATGCAATGGAAATTGCGAAATCAGAGGAAAATGTAGATTATGATGTATTAATTTGTGCTTGCCTGCTGCATGATATCGGTCGCAAAGAACAGTTTGAGGATCCATCGGTTTGCCATGCTGCTATTGGTGGAGAAAAAGCTTACCAGTTTCTATTAAATCATGGATTTTCTGAACTATTTTCAGAGCGTGTAAAACAGTGTATAACGACACACCGATATCGTAAAAATAATTTACCACAGAGTATTGAAGCGAAGATTTTATTTGATGCAGACAAACTAGATGTGACAGGTGCCATGGGTATTGCCAGAACACTTCTTTATCACGGCGAGATGGGAGAGAGATTGTATGTGGTATTGCCTGACGGAACCATTTCTGATGGTTCGGCTGATTTAGAAGAGACTTTCTTTAAAGAATATAAACATAAGCTCGAAAATTTATATTCTAAATTTTTAACAAAAAGAGGAACTGAATTGGCGGCAGGAAGAGAAAAGGCAGCGAGAGAGTTCTATGAACATTTATATATGGAGATTTGTGAATCGCATATGTATGGTCGGGATATTTCGTCTAAAGTTCTTGCAGAATCATAATTCTCTTTTTCAGAAATGAGAGATTAACGCGGTAGTCACGGAGTATGATATATTTATATCTTGGCTAACCATTTAAATGGTTACCTAGAAGGGAATTTGAATAAACATATGAAGGTTGGTTTAGTTAGAGCATCTTTAAAAGACGCGCAGTTATTATGGGAAATGCAAATAAAGGCATTTCAACAGTTATTAGTTAAGTATAGAGATTTTGCAACGAATCCGGCGAACGAGCCAATCGATAGAATGATAGCACGTTTAAGTCAAGAGGATACAAGAGATTAGAAAAGACGGAAAACATAAATGCTGATATGACGTTGGTGTTTTATGAGAAATAAGATGCTAATGTGTATGATTATAGTAGATGGAAATGGAAGAGAGTAGCATATAAGGAACAATAATAAATAAACCACCAATTATTATAACTCAGGGAATTGTCTCTGGGTTTTTCTTGTAATTGGGGAATTTTCTAAAAATACGTTGACGAGCATCGTTTTATGTGATATAAGCGTTAAAATTAAAATTTCAGGAAGGGGAAACATGATGCAAAAATGCAAGCTGTTGTTATTTGATTTGGATGATACCTTATTGCGAAGCGATAAAACGATTTCCAAACGTACCTTAGAGGTGTTGGAGCACTGTAGGGAAAACGGATATCTGATCGGTGTTTCTACATCAAGAGGTGAAACAAATTCTCTTTTGTACATATCGGAACTTCACCCGGAAGTTGTGATTTGCAGCGGAGGAGCTGTTGTAAAGTATAAGGATCAATATGTTTACACGGTGGAATTTACAGAAGAAGAAACGAACCAGATGATTCATACGGTGTGGGAGATTTGCGGATTCGAATGTAAAATGACAATAGATACATTAAAGGCTCATTTCTGGAGTTTTACGAGAAATCGCGACGAAATCGATGCTAGTTGGGCGGATACAGTATTTGCTGATTTTTCAAATTTACATGAGAGAGCATTAAAACTGTGTGCGGAAATCTTTCAACCGGAATTAGCGAAACAGTTGGCAGAAGCCCTCCCGGATTGTGATTGTATTAAGTTTGTGGATGGTGAGTGGTATAAATTTACGAAAAGAGAAGCAACGAAAGAGAATGCAATAAAGAAATTCAGTGAAATCAGTGGAATTCCTCTAAGTGATGTGATTGCATTCGGAGATGATTTACCAGATATTGGAATGCTAAAACTATGTGGAACAGGTGTTGCAATGGGAAATGCAATTGCGGAGGTTAAGGAGGTCGCAGATGTTGTGATTGGAACGAATGATGAGGACGGCATTGCGGAATATTTGCTGAAAAACTGTTTGGGAGAATAAAAGAGAGTTATGTTAAAAAATCACTTGTCGGTCATGAAATCAGGGTCTATAATAGAAACGATAGGGGAATGCCCGAAATGGGGCGTAGAAGCCGAAAAATCGGCGGAGTTTTCAGGGAGAAAGGAGATTCTATTATGGATCATTTGGAGCAGAAAATTTTAAATATTATCGATGAACACGCAGAAGAATTAAAGGAAATTGCGACAAAGATTTATTTCAATGCAGAGCGCGGTTTCGCTGAGCATGAAACTGCAAAAGCAGCAGCAGATTTCCTTCGCAAATATGGTATGGAGCCGAGAGAGGGCCTTGCTCTCACAGGCGTAAAAGCAAACATCAACGAGTCTGAGGGTCCGAGCGTTGCCCTGATCGGTGAGTTAGACGGTATCGGCTGCCCGGCTCATCCTGATTCTGTAAAAGCAACCGGCATCTCCCATGCATGCGGCCACGAGGCACAGATGATCGCTGTTATGGGTGCGGCTCTTGCACTCAACGATCCGGAAGTAAAGGCTGCTCTTGGCGGTAAAGCCATTTTCTTTGGCGTTCCGGCTGAGGAGAACCTTTCTGCAGACATTAAAGAAGAGCTTGCAAAAGAAGGTATCATTTTCAATGGCGGTAAGAGTGAACTGATCCGTCGCGGCGAGTTTGACGATGTAGATATTTCTATTACATCTCACGTACATATGGTTGGCGGCTGCACAAGCGACCTTCTGTTAGGCAACGTTGCAAGTACTGGTTTCGTTTCCAAATCCGTTCATATGAAAGGTAAAGCAGCTCACGCAGCAGCAGCTCCGCACAACGGTGTGAATGCTTTAAATGCTGCAACACTTGGTTTCAGTGCAATGGCAATGATCCGTGAGACATTCCAGGAGAAGGATGCAGTTCGCGTTCACGGCCAGATTCGTGACGACGGTTTCCCGTGCCAGACAATTCCGGATCATGTTCATGTAGACCTGATGGTTCGCGCAAAGACTCTTGATGCGATCAATGCAACATCTGCTAAAGTTGACCGTGCATACGAAGGCGCTGCTCATGCGATCGGTGCTGAGTGTGAGATCGTGACATCCCAGGGTTACCTTCCGGTTATCCAGCGTAAAGCAGAGAAGTCTCTGATCGAGGCTGCGAATGCGATCAAAGAGCAGAATCCGGAGACAACCATCGAGCATATCACAGATGATATGATCAACTTCGCATCCACAGATGCAGGTGATCTGACTCACATTATGCCGGTTATCAATTTTACATTTGGCGGTTCTGAAGGCGCGCTTCACAGCAAAGATTACAGAATCACTGACAACAACAAGCTTTACATCATGTCTGCGAAGATGATGGCTCTCACAGCTTATCAGCTTCTGAAAGATGGTGCGGCTGAGGCGAAGAAGGTTATCGATGAGTTCGAGCCGGTTATGACAAAAGAAGAGTACATCGCTTATGCGGAGGCTCTGCACTAATTGAAACTATATTGGGGGGATCGAGCAGATTCCCCCTTTTTCATTGTAGGTTATTTCGCAGAGATTATCGGAAAAGGCACAATGTACTGGCAGTCCAATCATGTGGTATGGTATACTTAATATAATCAGTTAATCCAAACGGATATTGGAGGCAACGTATGAGAAAGAAATATTATAGAGGTTTACTGGCAGCAGTTGTGCTGGCGTTGGCAGGCTGTACTGGAGGCAATTCCAAAGGCCAGACAGTTCCGGATACGGTATTTGAAGCAATCCACGAAAACTATCTCCCGGAAATTGCGCTGAATGGTGATTTTACGCTGACCTACCAGTGTAAGGTTGAGAGCGAATCCGGAACATTGGACGAATCAGAATTAGGATTTGATCTGGTATTTGATGGCGAGACGCTTCACATGCCATTGTTTGATGCGGATACGTATCTGGAGCAGGCTGATGGCGCTGTCTACGAGTTTACGGATGAAGATAAGGCGAAAGGAAGAAAAGAACCGGGCTCTGTATACAGTACCAACAAAATTCCAAGCAGCGGTGTGGAATTGACCATTAAATTGAGCCGCAGCGGAGATGTGATCTCCGGAGAAGCCGCTTACGAAGGCGGAGCCATGGGAAAAGGAACGCATCAGTTCTGGATCTATCATTATTATAGTGAAAAAACACTTCCGGAAGCCATGAGCCTGAAGGTGACCGGACAGAATTTAAATATGACGAAGATTAATTATCGATTGGAGTAGTGAGCAATGAGCATGAAAGCATTATCCAACTTGAAAATTCTTGATTTTACGACATTGTTGCCGGGACCGTATGCCACCTTGATGCTGGCAGATCTGGGAGCGGAAGTTTTGAAGATTAGTTCGCCAAGTAAACCGGACATCGTATTGGAGTATGCACCGTTTGTTGAGGGAACCGACCTGGCGGCTAATGAGGTATGGCTTGGCAGGGGAAAGAAAAATATGTTTCTGAATCTAAAGAACCCGGAAGCGATCCAGATTATAAAGAAGCTGGTAAAAGAATATGATATCGTTGTGGAGCAGTTTCGACCGGGAATCATGCAGCGTCTGGGACTTGGCTATGAGGAGCTGAAAAAGGAGAATCCGGCGTTGATCTACTGTTCCCTGACCGGGTACGGGCAGACAGGTCCGATGGCAAAAGCGGCCGGACATGACTGCAACTACATGGCACGCAGCGGAAATCTGGCCATGGCGGGTTACAAGAATGCAGGACCGGCTCCGATGAATATTCAGGTGGCGGACATCTGCTCCGGATCCTCCAATGTGGTGATCAGCATTCTGGCGGCAGTGAATTTCCGAAATCTGACGGGAAAAGGACAGTACATTGACGTTTCCATGATGGACGGTCTTGTACCGTTGACCGGAATGGATGGAATTCGTTATCTGGCAATCGGTGAAGAGAGTGGTCGTGAATCCAGAAGACTCAACGGTGGTTCTCTGTACGGTTATTATGAAACTGCAGATGGAGAATATCTGAGTGTCGGTTCTCTGGAACCGAAATTCTGGGCAGCTTTCTGCAGCGGAATCGAATGTCCGGATCTGATTGAAGGAAGTGCAGAGCCGAAAGCGGAGGATTTCGAGGCAGTACAGGAGAGAATCAGAATGATTATAAAGAGCAAGACGCGAGATGAGTGGGTGGAGATTTTCAAACCGTTAGATTGCTGTGTGGAGCCGGTACTTTCTTTAAAAGAAGCGCTGGACGAGGACGAGCAGATCAAAGAGCGTGCACTGGTTGTGGAAGTAGAGGTTCCGTGTTCAGGCGGAAAGAAAATTCGTCAGCTTGGTTCCCCATTCAAACTTTCCGAAAGTCCGGTCACTTATGATGTAGGCGGCTATCCGCTGGGATACCATACAAAGGAAGTGGTGGAAGAACTTGGACTGGATTATGAAGCATTGAAAGAGAGTGGAGTGTTCAAATAAATGTTGTCAAAAAAGCAGGAGGCGCATATTGCGATGCACTTCCTGCTTTTTAAAGTTCTTACTTAAATCCCATCTTCTTACGAAGCATTTCTTTTGTCTCTTCATCACAGAACGCAGCATCAATGGAGTTCTGTGCGCAGCGTTTCAGTGTCTCCATGGAAACACCAAGTGCGCGGAGCTGGGAATACTCATTCGCAAGGTCAGTCTCGGAGAATGTCATGTTGTCAGTGTTGATAGTTACTTTAACACCTGCTTCGAGAAGCTGACGGATCGGATGATCACAGTATTTGCGGTTGAACATACCGATAGTGTTTCCTGTTACGCAAACTTCCAGCGGAATCTGTGTTTCAACAACTTTTGCCAGCCATTCCGGAGCGAGAACGCAGTTGATACCGTGACCGATTCTGTGTGCGCCCATACCGATCGCCATCGGAACGTGGGAACCGTCGCCCATTTCACCTGCATGGATGGTGTACGGAATGCCCTGTTCTTTTGCAATCTCAAATAACGGAGCGTATAACATGAAGTCACCGTTATTCTCATAACCTGCCAGATCCAGCGCAACAACGCCTTTTCCTAAAAATTCTTTTGTCACACGGATTGTCTCCAGGTTTGCCTCCCAGTTTGTGTGGGCGTCAGCGCCCTTGTGCATCATGCAGTTGATGATACCTGTTTCGATATCCGGGAAATCTTTCTTTGCCTGTTCTCTTCCGGCAAGAACTGCTTCAACAACTTCTGTCTGGGATAATCCCTGGAGCATGTGCTGCTGCGGAGCAAAACGGATCTCAGCATAATACAGTTCTTTTTCAGCCAGAGTTTCAATCAAATGATAGATGCTGGCTGCCAGATCTTCCTTTGTCTGCATGATTGCAATCGGAAAATCGAAGCGAGTCATTCTTTCTTCACGATCTTTAAATTCTGTGCGGTGCATGATGTGGTAGTACTCTTCAAATGTGCAATCCGGAGCAACAACGCCGCGTTTTTTTGCTGTTTCCCAAGCCCATGGCAGATTAAGGGAACCGTCCAGATGAAGGTGCAGGTCAATTTTTGCGTATTTCATATGTATTCTCCTAAAAAATTATTTAAAAGTTTCTCTTGCGTACTGAGCCAGTTCTTCACGGAACGCCGGATGAGCAACGGAAATCATTGCTTCTGCGCGCTCACGTAAGGAAAGACCGGATAATTTTGCAACACCGTATTCTGTTGCGACGTAATGGTTCATGCTTCGCGGACTGGATACTACGCTGCCGCCCGGAATGAACGGAACAATGTTGGAAACCAGAGAACCGTCTTTTGCAGTTCTCGCGGAGTTCATGCAGATAAATCCTTTGCCGCCTTTGGAACGGAATGCGCCTTCAAGGAAATCAAGCTGTCCGCCGGTACCGGAGAGCTGGCGCTTTCCGCCGGATTCTGCATTTTCCTGACCCATCAGGTCAAGCTGTACACCGCCCATGATTCCGACAAAATTGGACATCTGGCCCATGCGCTCCGGAGAATGTACGAAATCCACATCGCCCGGATAGAAGAGCTCCGGCTCATTTTCAATCCAGTCATATAATTCCTGAGAGCCCATTGCCAGGTTCCAGGTAGAATAGCCTTTGCATACTTCTTTGCGTGCATTGGTCAATTTGCCAGCCTTATGTAAATGAAGGAATGCATCACTGATCGTTCCAGTGTGGCAGCCGAGGTCCTTCAGATCGGATTCTGCCAGCATTTTTGCTACGGTGAACGGAACACCGCCGACACCGAGAGATAATACAGCACCGTCCGGAATTTCTGCAACAACATTCTTTGCGATCGCGATATCGATATCAGACGGATCTTTGTAAGTGCGCAGCGGGAGCGGTTCATGCTCACCCTCTACAATATAATCTGCTTCCGATAAATGAACGCGGTGAGAACCGTTTACGCCGTGAAGTTTCGGATAACGCTCGTTGATCTCAAAAATAACCGTTCTGGCATTTTCGAAAATGGTTCTCCATGCATAGTTGGAGATACCGAGACCGCAGTAGCCGTCTGCGTCCGGTGCGGAAACCGGTACAAATGCGACATCCACACGGATGTGGTCGCGGTACAGGAACGGAAGCTGTCTGAGGATCATTGGCATAAACTGAACACGGCCCTGAGCCTGCATTTTACGCTCATAGTCACCAATGTGCCAGCTATAGTACTGGAATGTGGTTTGTTCCGGATCGCATTCAATAACTTCGATGCGCGGTTGGATCACAAGACCGCCGCGGACTTTCACATCTTTCAGCTCGTCTCTTCTCGCTGCCAATGCTTTGTCCATCAATTCCGGATAACCGCCGCCGAAACCATAGTCAACCCAGTCACCCGGCTGTACGGCTTTTGCAGCAACTTCCGGAGTGACAAATTTGTGCATATAATCTTTTAACATGGTATTCTTCCTCTCATTTTTCCATTGTTAAATCTCAACATAGTTAAAATCAATCTGATGCCCCTCTAAGATCTGCTTCTCACGCTTGTGACAAGTAAAGATCAGCATCTGACCGCCGTAAGCTTTTGCCATCCATTTTAATGCAGTGCGAAGTCGCTCTTCATCATACTGGGTGAAGCTGTCGTCAAAGATCAGCGGGAATAGCTCTCCTTCACCCTGAAGAAGTTTGGCTGTTGCCAGTCGAAGTGCCAGATAAACCTGATCCATAGTTCCGCTGCTGACTTGTTCGAGCGGAACCAGCTTACGTTTTGTATTTAAGAAAACATTGAGGTTTTCATCGATGCTCAAACTGTCGTAAATTCCGCCGGTAATTCCACCAACCAGATCCGAAGCTTCTTTATTGAGGTAAAGACCGAAGGAATTGCGGATGGAAGAGGAGAGGTCGGTCAGGGTTTCCTGTGCCAGCTCGATTGCTGTGATCTCTTCGCGGATGCGGTCATTTTCAGCCAGGACACGCTTCAGAGTTGTGATCTGAGTCTTGCAATTGCTCAGATGTTCCAGCTTCTTTTCCAATTCCCACTGAGTCCGCTGCTGTTTTTCGATCATCTCGCTGCAGTTGTTCTGTTTCTCACGAAGAGAATTGATGTCCTCCATCAGCTTTCTGGAAGTTGATTCAGACTGGCTGACCATATCGCAGAGGCTTGTAAACTCTGCCATACGTTTCGCAAACGCAGCCATCGTCTCGTCGGAAACTGCGATTTCAGATCCGGACTCCGAAGAAAGATGTTTCTTTAACATCTCTAATAAAGAGGTTTTGTGCTTTTCTGCGGTTTCCTGATCTCGCTTGATTCCTTTGCGGATCATGGCCTGAACCAGAAGAAGTACGAGAGCAGCACCGCCGAGTCCGCCGACAACTGTAATATAATCAGAAGGATAAGTCAGGCGAAGGTAAATAGCACCTGCAATACAGGCAAGGGCTAAGAGCAGCGCAATGATGCTGAATACTTTGCGGGACTTTTTCTGACTTTTGGCAGTAAAACTACGATAATTGCCATAGTATTCTTCTGCTCTCTGAGAATAAGCATTGACAGAAGCATGATCTACGAATTGATTCTCTGTCAGAATACGTTTGGCATCCTGTATCTGGTCTTCCAGAATGGTGCGTTCTGCCTGCGTATTGTCAATGATGTTCTTTACCTGATTACGCATATTCTGGTAGGAAGCAAGCTGGTTTTCAAATTCCGGAGAAGCAACCTCGGTTTCCACGTTGCGGATCTCCGCAAGAATAGATGTGTATTCTCGGGAAGCATCCGGGATTAGATTTGCTTCCAGTGCACGTTTTTGCAGACGCAGGAAAGTGGAAGCTTTGCTGATATTCAGAGAAATGTTGCCGGTTGTATTCATATTGGCAATATAATTTCTCAGCTCACCGACCATACCGTCTTCCGTTGCGCTTTTTAACTGACCGATACTGATCGTATTGTTATAGGTAGTTTCGTTAAGACCTCCGAGGAGTTCGTTCATAAATGCCGGTGTCGGCTCTTCCTCGCGTCCAAGGGTCTCGTTGATCACTTTCAGGGATTTGTTGTCCTTGCGGAAACGGCGTTCAATGCGGTAAATGGTTCCAGCTTTTTCCAGTCTGAGCCATCCTTCGTAAGTTCCGCTGTTGTCCCACGGTTCAAACTTGCTGTAAGTGTCATTTTTCGCAGCACGGCCTCTGCCGCGCTCGATGCCAAAGAGCATTCCGCGGATAAAGGTATGCAGAGTAGATTTTCCTGCTTCGTTCTTACCGTAAATGATATTGATTCCGTCTTCAAAGGCGATGGTGCGGTCATGGAATTTACCGAATCCATCAATATGAAGTTCCAGTAATTTCATGGTCTAGCTCCTTTCGTCCTTTGTCATAAGTAATGCATGAATTCCGTAATGCAGAGCTTTTTTCTCCACCGGGCTCATATCTTCTTTGTGCAGAGCGCGGATGTAGAAACCGATCATATCACTTGGATGCTCGGCAAAGAGTGCATGATAATCGTACTGTGGTTCCGATTCGTCGAGGATTTCTACAATATTCCACTGACCGGACAGGAAGTCCAGATCAAACTCTACGTCCGGATCGCGCATGCCCTTGATACGGAAGCGGTAAATATTTGCTGCACCGCGTTTCCGGATCTCGTCTGTGATCAGCTGAGAAAGTTCCAGATTGGTGGTCGCAGGTGTCACGCTGATGGCGAGCGGAATATACTGAGCCTGAGAAACCGGTCGGAATTCCAGAGAAGTCACGCGGCCGCTGATCTCGTCCAGCTCGCCAAGGAGAAAACCGTGCTGTCCGGTCTCGGTCAGATCGAGTGGCTCCGGAGAACCAGGATAAGCCATCTTATTCTCAATGAGAATGCCAGGCTTGTGAATATGACCAAGGGCGATGTAGGAAAATGGCATCGCAGCAACTGCATTCTTATCAAATGGGAGATGTTTTGCATCTCCGCCGTGCAGCATAAGAATCTTGTTGCGGCGGTTGTCCGGAATCGTAAACTGTTCCGTGCGGTCTTCTAAAATCTCCGGAGTGTGATAGCTGAATCCAAAGACCTCTGTATTTAAATCCTCAAAATAGACGGAGGACAGATCCTCGTCCATAAAATATGTAACATTTGGGCTCCATTTGAAGCTTAAAAGAGCAGAACTTCTGCGGATACGGTCATGGTTTCCTGCGATAATGACTACGCGGGTGCCCGGGATCGTCGAAAACAGATAGTTCACTTCTTTCAAATCTCTGGCGAGCGGCTGGCGGTGGAACAGGTCGCCGCTGATCAGGAGCAGGTCAACACGGTTCTCGCGAGCCTCCTCAACGATCGTTTGAAGAGTGAGGCGGATTGCCTGTTCACGTTTCTTTCCCCAAGGCCGGTCGCTGTCAGGCACCATGCCCCAGTGGATATCGGCTGTGTGGATAAATTTCATAGGAGTTCCTCCGATTGTGTAAAAAAAGGAGCGCCGCAGTTTCTTTGGCGCTCCTGATAGAAACCGATGTCTGCGGGTTTCTGAAACTTTATTATTATGGGCGCTCTTCTTGAATTACTTCGTAATTCAAGAAGCATTGGATATTCATCCAATGTGCTGCCAGTCATAAAACGATGCTTACAAGTGAACTTGACGCCTCGTTTTCCGTCTGTCAGCCCGCTGTATAAATTATAACTCGCAGTTGTTTACTGTTCTCGGGAACGGAATTACGTCACGGATGTTGCCCATACCTGTCAGGTACATAACGCAGCGCTCGAAACCAAGTCCGAAACCGGAGTGACGTGCGGAACCGTATTTTCTGAGGTCAAGATAGAAGCCGTAATCTTCCTCGTTGAGACCCATCTCATGGATCTTGCCAAGAAGCTTCTCGTAATCGTCTTCACGCTGGCTGCCGCCGATGATCTCGCCGATACCCGGTACGAGACAGTCCATAGCAGCAACAGTCTTGCCATCCTCGTTGAGCTTCATGTAGAATGCTTTGATCTCCTTCGGATAATCAGTTACGAATACAGGACGCTTGAAGATCTGCTCTGTGAGGTAACGCTCGTGCTCAGTCTGAAGGTCACAGCCCCAGAATACTTTGTAATCGAACTCGTCATTGTGCTCTTCCAGAAGATTGATCGCATCTGTGTAAGTAACATGACCGAACTCGGAATTTAATACATGGTTGAGGCGGTCTAAAAGACCCTTGTCAACGAACTGGTTAAAGAAGTTCATCTCAGCCGGTGCGTTCTCAAGAACGTAACGGATCACATACTTTAACATCGCCTCAGCGATTCTCATATTGTCATTTAAGTCAGCGAATGCCATCTCCGGCTCGATCATCCAGAACTCAGCCGCATGACGTGTTGTGTTGGAGTTTTCAGCACGGAATGTCGGTCCGAATGTGTAGATGTTGCGGAATGCCATCGCATATGTCTCGCCGTTTAACTGACCGGAAACAGTCAGGTTTGTTGGTTTTCCGAAGAAGTCCTGTGTGAAGTCCACTTTACCGTCTTCTGTCATCGGAATGTTTGTCAGGTCCATAGTTGTAACCTGGAACATCTCACCTGCACCCTCACAGTCACTGCCTGTGATAAGCGGAGTGTTTACATATACGAAGCCCTGATCCTGGAAGAATTTGTGGATCGCATAAGCTGCCAGAGAACGAACGCGGAATACTGCCTGGAATGTGTTGGTTCTCGGACGTAAATGAGAGATTGTTCTCAGATACTCGAAAGAGTGGCGCTTTTTCTGAAGCGGGTAATCTCCGCTGGACGGACCCTCAACAACAACTTCTGTTGCCTGGATCTCGAACGGCTGCTTCGCCTGCGGTGTCGGTACAAGAGTACCCTTAACAATGATTGCTGCGCCTACATTTAACTTAGAAACCTCTGCAAAGTTGTCCATAGTATCGTGGTAAACGATCTGCAGAGTGTCAAAACATGTACCATCATTTAAAACGATAAATCCGAATGCTTTGGAATCACGGATGCTGCGGATCCAACCACCAACTTCAACTTCTGTGTTCAGATATTTTTCGCTCTCAGCAAAGAGCTCTTTTACTGTTGTCAGCTGCATGATTTTTTCTCCTTTTTGGTGGCCCCTAAAAATGAAGCCAGTTTATGACAGTATAACGCATTTTTTCCTCGGATTCAAGGGGGAAAACATAAGGAACTTCTAATAAATTTCATATAGATATTAGACAATGTGATATTCCTGATATAACTTTAAGCAAAATTCAGAATCAATAGCCGCTTTGGCAATATCCTCGTTTCTTGAATCATCAATAAGGCATTGTGTGAGTTGGGCAAAGCGTTTACGTTCCATTTCTTGTCCCTCTGCATGGCCTTCAGCAAAACTGTACGCTTTTTCTGATTTGATGTGTTCTTCCAGATTAAATTCTTTCAGGATCATATTTGTAACCTCCGCTTGGTGGCGCAGCAAGAAACCTTTTAGAATATCGTGCTCGATGCAGTGAACCACCGCTTGGTCAATTGCGTCAGGAAGAGCTAAGCCGGAACGAGTGCCAATGCGGATCTCTTCGATCAGATAAGAATATTCATAAAGCTCCCGACATGCATGCATCAGTTCTTTGTTGTGACCGTAATTGATGTTGAGCATGGTTGCAGTGCAATCCAGACAGGCTTCTTCTCCGTCATGGTTGATAAAGGAATCAGATAGACGCAGGATTCTGGAATCGCCTTCTTCTTTTGTGCCATTGTAAAAGAATTTGTTTCTACCTCCATTGTACTAAGAAAGAATTAACTTGTAAATGTTGTGGAGTTGAATTCAGAAATAAAGATCAGAAATTCAGAAACCACAGATACCCGATGAACGGGCAAAGAACCTCAAGACGAGAGGTAATAATAAATTGTGAAGATAGGATAGCATGGAGCAGGAAGAAAAGCTATTGACAAAGTATACAAAAAATAGACTTCATTTTTTACCTATACAAACATGCAATTGGTTAAGAGATAATTTGAGAAAGAATGTTATAAATACGAAGAATATGCTATGATTAAATCAGAAGGATGCTGTACATAAAACATGCGGTCGAAAAGGAGTAAATCAACATATGAGACATGAGACACTTCATTTAAAAAAATATTTTGACTTTCTTGGAAAGAACAATGCAGATCCTACGCTGGATCTGTACCTGCCGTTTAATATGTCGGAAATGGGATGGGAGCATAAAAAGCGCCCGTGTATGATCATTTGTCCGGGTGGTGCGTATCGGTTTTGCAGCCAGAGAGAATCGGAGGTCATTGCCTTACATTTCCTTCCGGAAGGATTTAATGTATTTGTTTTAAATTATTCGGTTGCGCCGCATCGCTATCCGACACAGATCAGAGAAGTTGCGGCGGTAATGGAGCTGATCTATAAACATGCGGATGAGTGGAACTGTGATACATCCAGAATTGCACTGATGGGCTTCTCCGCAGGCGGTCATCTCACAGCCAGCTACGCGACCAAATATGATACACCGGAAGTACGAGAGGTTTTTCCGGAAAGCAAACAGGTGAAAGCTACAGTTTTGTCTTATCCGGTAATTACTGCGGATATGAGCTTTACCCATCAGGAGAGCATGAGAAATCTTTTGGGACATGAACCGTCTGAAGAAGAAGTTCTCTACTATTCTTGCGAGAAACATGTCACCGCTGCTACTCCGCCGGCATTTATCTGGCACACGGCGGCTGATGAATCGGTGAGTGTGCAAAACAGCCTCGTTTATGTAGCAGCATTGGCGAAAAATCATATTCCTATGGAGGTTCATATTTATCCGTTTGGCAGTCATGGTTTATCCACAAGTGACGAGCATACCTGTTCTGAATTAAACAGCGATTTGGAGTATGACAGGGTTTGGATGACAAACCTGAAAAAATGGCTGCGACAGTATTTTGTTTAAGGATGAATAAGAGCAGTGAAAATGAACAAGAGTGAATTATTAAAGCATTGGCTGGAAGAGGAACAGGCGGCGCACATTCATGGATGGGATTTTTCTCATATACAAGGCAAATGCGATTCAGAGGACGACTTGCCATGGGATTATAGAACGATTGTAAAGAAGTATTTAAAATCGGACTATGAACTGCTGGACATGGATACTGGAGGCGGAGAATTTCTTCTTTCGTTAGGGCATCCCTATGAGAGAACAAGTGCAACAGAGGCATATGGTCCGAATGTACAGCTTTGCAAGATGGAATTGCTGCCGTTGGGAATTACATTTAGGGAAGCAGATTGTACGAGTACACTTCCGTTTGATGAGAACACGTTTGATCTGGTGATCAATCGACATGGAAGTTATAATCCGGCTGAGATTTACCGTGTATTAAAACCTGGTGGTATTTTTATCACACAGCAGGTAGGCGCTGAAAATGACAGAGATTTGGTCATTCGGTTATTTCCGGAAGCTCCTCCCGCACCATTCCCGGAGCAGTATTTAGATATTGCAGTGACAAAATTCGAGGAGGCAGGTTTGTCGATTGTTGAAAAGCAGGAAGCATTTCGGCCTATCAAGTTTTATGATGTTGGTGCCCTCGTATGGTTTGCGCATATTATTGAATGGGAGTTTCCGGACTTTTCGGTACAAAATAATTTAGAGTGTTTGTATGATCTGCAGACGAAACTGGATCAAGATGGTGTGATTGAAGGAACCGTTCATAGATTTTTACTGGTGGCAAGAAACTCTCCGAAATTCTGAAAAGAAAATCGGAGATTTTTTCTATAACTCCATCACAAGGCGGTCAATTTCTTCCCGCTTCAAGTCTCGCTCCCGTTCTTTGGATGCTTTCAGGTCATTAAGTTTGTACTGCAAAAGGGAGATTTTATTTCGTGTGGATTCCGCCTGGGATCTGGATTTTGTGATTTTATTTAATACGGTCCAGTCCACGAGGATGCTGTCGAAGAAATAATCAGCGAAGTTTAAAAATCCGCTGATACCGACCTCGACATCTGCGGAGATCTGAACGTCCATCAGCTCGGTTTTATATTTTCGAAGCTTTGACTGCAGATCGCTGACCAGACGCTGGGCGGTGTTCAAATGGCTGTGTTTGGCAATGTCGCTGACCAAACCTCCGCCGGCGAAGGTATCCCATGTGCCCCAGCCTTTGGCTTTATCTAGGGAGCGGATGATTTCATCTGCGATGCGCAGTGCCTCGCTTCCTACGGTATACGCTTCTCGGATTTCTTTGATCTGGCTTTCGCAGTCGGCAATTTCTTCTTCCAGTTCCAGGATTTTTGCAGCCTCCGGAGAACCGGAGTGTTTGATCTGTTCCTTTTTCTCCTGTTTTAGTTTAGAAAACTGTTCTTCACATCCGGAAAACTCCGAAATGAGAGCGCGAGTTTTTATGATCTCCTCGGTTATTGTGTCGAGCTCTGTCTGGGCGGCATCACATTTGAGCCGGGCAGTATATGCCTCCTGGCGTTCTTTGTTCAGCATTTCTTCTTTTTGATTGGTTATCAGGTAATAAAGTCCGGCGAGGCTGAATTTTTCCAGCTTTTCCACATCTGCATTTTCCGCATAGGAAATCTGCTTCAGCTCACGCAGATGATCCTGAAGCTCCCGCTGCTGATCATAAAGACCTTTTAAAGTGGATTCCAAGTGCTTTTTGCGAGCGCTCTGTTCCTGCAGTTTCTGTAATTCATCGTTGAAATATTTCATAGATAGCCCCCTTCCTTTTTACTATTATAGCAGTCGTTTCTTACATTTTTTTATCTTTTTTCCAACTATATTTTGAATTTTTAGAATCTTGTAAGTCTTATCCACCCATGTTAAGATATTGGTAGAAAATAACAAAGGAGGTCCCCCTATGACGACAAAGATTCATATTGAAAATCTGCAGAAGGATGCGGCGGAAATTTTTAATTCCGGTTTTGCCTGTTCGGAGGCAGTAATCTATGCGATTCGGAAGCATTTTGAAATTGACTTATCCGATGATGTGATTGCGATGAGCTCCGGCTTTCCATGGGGGCTTGGCGGAGGCGGCTGTATTTGCGGTGCGCTGGCGGGTGCTGCGATGTGTATCGGATATTTTTTTGGACGAAGAACACCGGGAGATCCGAAGATCAACCGCTGTTTTGAACTGACAAATGAGCTTCACGATAAGTTTAAAGCTGCCCATGGAGCAACTTGCTGTCGTGCTCTTTGGATCGGTCTGGAGAAGAATTCTCCGGAGAGAAAAGCGAAATGTACGGAAGTTGTTGTGGAGACTGTGAAGATTACGGCGGAGATTATTATTCGTGAATTGGACGCAGATGCGGCCGGAAAGTAAGGAGCATTGTAATATGAAGATTTACGATATTTCCCAAGAAGTGTTCAGCTGTAAGGTGTACCCTGGCGATCCGGCTCCGGAGCGGAACGTTTTATGCTCTATGGAGGACGGTGAATTTTATAATCTGACTGCATTTTATATGTGCGCTCACAACGGAACGCACGTGGATGCACCCCTTCATTTTGTGGGAAACGGAAAGGCGATCGATGAAGTTGGACTGGAACCCTTTGTAGGAATGGCGTTCGTGGCGGAGCATGAGGGCAGCGTGACGGCGGAGGATGCGGAGCGAATGATACAAAAAGCGCGGCTGGCAGATGGTGATGCGGCTAAAAGGATTTTGATCAAGGGTGACGCGGAAGTTACTTTGGAGGCGGCAGAAGTCTTTGCTCAGGCAGGTCTGTTCCTTTTGGGAAATGAGTCGCAGACAGTTGGGCCGGAGGATGCGCCGATGGCAGTACATGTGGTACTTTTGAATGCCGGGGTGATTCTTCTGGAGGGAATTCAATTGTCTGAAGTTCCGGAGGGCGTTTACTTACTGAATGCGGCGCCTTTGAATCTGGGGGGTGCAGACGGTGCACCTTGCAGGGCGGTGCTGATGGATCTGGAGGGAAAATGATGGAATTTAAAGACAAAGTTGTTGTTGTAACGGGCGGAGCCCATGGAATCGGAAAATGTATCTGTGAAGAGTTTGCGAAAGCGGGCGCCCATGTATGTGTGATTGACTTGCGTGAGAATGCATATTTTCAAGGGGATCTGGCAGACAAGGAAACGCTGGAGCGTTTTGCAGAAAAGGTAATCGCAGAGTACGGTCGTGTGGATGTGCTGGTAAATAATGCAATTCCTTTGAGCCGAGGAATTGCGGAGGCAAGTTACGAAGATTTTGAGTATGCACTGCGAGTTGGCGTGACGGCACCGTTTTATTTATCGAAGCTGTTTATGCCGTATTTTGCAGAGGGCGCGAGCATTGTAAATATGTCTTCGTCTCGCGACCGGATGAGTCAGCCGCAGACCGAGAGTTACACGGCTGCGAAAGGCGGTATCGCGGCGCTGACTCATGGACTTGCCATGAGCCTTGCGGGAAAAGTTCGCGTGAATTCCATCTCTCCTGGTTGGATCGATACAGATTATACAGTTTACGAGGGACCGGATGCGGTGCAGCAGCCGGCTGGACGTGTTGGAAATCCGCTAGATATTGCCAATATGGTGCTGTTCCTTTGTTCGGACAAGGCTGGATTTATTACCGGAGAAAACATTTGTATCGATGGCGGTATGACAAAGCAAATGATTTACCACGGGGATTTTGGCTGGAATCTTGAGGGATAAAAAGAACGACATGGAGAAGATAAGGGTAGAAATTCAAATCAATAATTTTCCGAAAGAGCTGCGTTACTTGTTTGAAGGTGCGGCCATATATGACACCAGCTGTCACTCCGGAGCCACGGTTTTGTACAGTGATCAGGGGTATTATATCAAAATTGACGGAAAGGGAATGCTTTTCAGAGAGGCAGAGATGATAAAATTGTTTTCGCGTATGAAAATGGGCGCGGAGCTGATCTCCTATATATCGGAGGGGAAAGATTATCTGGTGACCAAGGCTGTAAAAGGTGATGATGCGACGCATTGGCTGGAAGAGCCGGAAAAATTGTGTGAAATGTTGGCGGATGCAATGAAGCGGCTGCATGGAATGGCGATTGATGGTATCCCGGATTCTACTTGTATGGCGTCATATGGAGAGCGCGAAAAACAGTTGAAGTGCGACACAGTGATCCACGGTGATTTTTGTCTGCCTAACGTGATGATAAAGGATGGAAAGTTTGAGGCATTCATTGATGTTGGACAGGCAGGTGTCGGTGACCGGCATATTGATATTTTCTGGGTGCTCTGGTCATTGGAATATAATTTGAAGACAGACAAGTATCGTGATTATTTTCTGGATCTGTACGGTCGTGAGAACATCGACATGAATACGTTGGCGTTGACGGAGGAAGTCGAGTTAAGTTAAAAAGAAGGGTATGGAACAAGTGAAAACGAATTCCATACCCTTTTGCTATTATAAACTTGTCAGCTTACAACTCTCCATACAGTTTGCGATAAACTTCGATAATTTCCTCGGTGTTTTTACCTGTAATGAGGTAATAATCCAGAACCTCCGCTCCATCCACACAGACATGCATGCCATAGGTCGGAAGTGTGCAGCAGAATGTCGGTGCGTTTGATGCGATCACGAGACCGTATCCGCGGTCGGATACAACCATAGGAAGCCGGTCAGTTTTTCCGAGATGCGAAATGTATCGTGCAGTTCCCTTGAGGGAAAGTGCTGCGCGGATTCCGCTTCCCATGGCATTGAGCGATTCATTTTTCGTCCAGTCCAGATAGAGTCTGGCGCGCGGATTTCCATAGGTCGGCTTTTCCAGAATGCGGGATTCACGGCTGCGTTCTGTCAGAAGCGGCCGTTTATCTGCCGTTTGATAAGAAATCGAACCGGTTGCCCTATCCACCTGCAAATAAATCTCTCTGGTTTTCATTTCCAAAAGCTTCGGGGAATCACGGTATTTCCATTCACGGAAGTCGCCAAGGTCAGCAATAAGCGGATGAATACCGGTTAACAGTTCCTGCTCTTTTGTAAAGGACACACGGATGATATTGCTTGCGATCGGAGAGACGCGCAGTACGCCGTAAGTGCTTTGCATATAAATGCCGTCATTTTGCTTATTTACCCAGCGAATGGTACGGTCTGATTTGACGTAGCCAGTGGGACGAAGCAGATCATTGGAAGGCATGCTTCCAAACGAGAAGTCGTGCTGAGTGGCAAGTGCACCTGCCTTTGGACCGGTATTTACACCGAAACTGCGAGACGGAGCTGTTTTTGCAGTACCGGCTGGCGTAAATTTCTTCGAAGTAAGAAGTGCCAGCGTGTCGGTTCCGGCATTTTGATCCGGTCGTTTCACTCTGGAAACCACAACCGCCGGCTTTTTCGATGCAGAGTCATCAAAAACCTGTATGCGCTCTTTCGATGTTGGCTCGGCGAGCAGTCCGGTCAGATTTTCTGTATACAAAACACAAAGTTCATGAAGTGCACGGGTCGCAGCCACATACAAGAGCTTTGCATGACCGTCGTCTACCGGATAATCATCGCGCGACGGATTTAAGATGAGAACCGCATCAAACTCCAGACCTTTCGTATATTCTACCGGAAGGACCATGACTCCATTGCCGAATTCTGCAGTCTCCAGTGGCTGATTCAGCAATTGAATAAATGGACTGAGTTCTTTGGCTGTATGATTGGCAGCAGTTTCATCACGGCAAATGATCGCAATGGTGGCCAGTCCCTTCTCCTGCCATTCATGGCAGATTCTTGCAGCATTTTCATAAATAGAATCAGAAACCGAGAGAACCTGCGGTTCTTCGCCGTGGCGAATGATCGGTTCTACCGGATACATGGAAAATGTTCCGTGCTGCAGGATCTTTGTCGCAAAATTCGAAATTTCCACCGTGTTGCGATAGCTTTTCTTGAGAATTCCAAAGCTGTCTAAAGTATCCTTAATATAAAGTGCTTTCAGCTCTTCCCAGTCATTGAGACCGTAATCAAAATGAATGTTCTGCGATACGTCGCCCATGATGGTGTAGGTGCAGTCTTTCATGCAGAATTTCAGGACGCTGTATACCATCATTCCAAAATCCTGCGCCTCATCGATTACCACATGGTGGGCTTCGCTGATCACTTCGGTTTCCTTCACGCGTTTGTAAAGATAGGCCAGAGCAGCCAGATCATAAACATCGAATGCATTGGATGGAACTTCCACCTGATGTCCTTTTGCATTTTGCTCCATCAAAAAATCCTGATACAGATTGAAAATGGAGCCTTTCCAGGAGCGTCCGCCAAACCAGCCGTGATAAGATTTTAAAATGGCTTTCATTTCTGCCTCTGTATAAGAGACTTCTTTTCCGAGAAACTCATCTTTGATCTTTGTCCGGAGTCGATCATTGAGCATGTTGATCTTGCTCTGAATCGATACAGTCGGATTTTCCTGAATATATCGTTCAATGGACGCAGAATCCAAAAAGAGAATATGCGGTTCGGCAGCCAGTTTGTCTTCATCGGATTCATAAATGGTTACAAACTCTTCGCGCAGATCGTGAACACCGGCTTTACCATTTACGACACCTTCCACAAACTGACGGCGGTTCAAATAAATGGACTCGCGGGAAATCGAATTCCACTCCAGATTTTTGCAAAATAGTTCCAGATCGCGGAACCAGGAACTTGTACCTTTGCAGGCATTCCTCTTTGCAGCGGAGCCGGTTTCATGCCCTTTTATGCTGTACAGTTTCTCCTCCCAGTCCTCGTATAATAGGCGCACGAACAGCTGCTCCATGGTCATCTGTCTGATTCCAAATACATCCAGGTCCGGAAGCACGCTTGTAATATAATTTAATAAGATCTGGTTGCTGCCCACAATGTAGAAATCATTCGGGCGGAATCGGTCTGCATAATTGTACAAAATATAAGAGATCCGGTGCATGGCAACGGTTGTTTTACCGGAGCCGGCCACCCCCTGAACAAGACAGTTGTGGTATGGACTCTTACGAATGATGTCATTTTGCTCTTTCTGGATCGTGGCTACGATCTCCCCCAGTACGGCCTGCTTATTTTTTGATAAATAGCTGGTCAGAAGATCGTCGTTGGCAATGACTTCCGTATCGAACATATTCAGAAGTTTTCCATCCGCGATCTCATAAGTACGTTTCAGTTTCAGGTCGATCGGAAGTTCGTGACCCTCCGGAGCCAGATAACTGCATTTGCCAAGTCCGTTTTCATAATAGACGTTTGCCACAGGAGCGCGCCAGTCGATAACGAGCGGGTGGGTCGCGTCTTTGGAAATGCCACATTTTCCAATGTAAAATGCTTCGTCAGTCTCCAGAGTCTCGTCATAAAAATCGATACGTCCGAAGTACGGCTTTTTCAGTGCGCGTCGATTGCGTTCCAGGGTTCGATTCTGGAAATCGTACATGGTATAAGTGTTTTCCAGTGCGTTGATCAACTCTGGGTTGTCATCGTGGAAGTGCGCCTGCATATCATCGATATCCGTTCGCAGTGCAGAGACTTCCTCGGTGTACCGATCCACATTTTTACGGATGATCTCCAGGGTTTCTTTCAGATGCTGTTCCTCTGCCCGCCGTGTCTTGCCCGGCAGTTTCTTTTTGGTTGCGTCACTACTCATGTTTTCTCCTTTACTATTCGGTAAGTCTATTGTACTAGAAAATCAGAAAATTGCTAGACTTTTATTTTGTAGTGTGATAAACTAGATAATGAAGTTTGCGTATATGAGATCCGGTGTCAGAGGGTAAATTTGACATCGGTTTTTTACTATTTATAATGAAGGAGGCACTTATGTTTCTTGCAAAAATGAACTATTTAGAGGTACAGGAGTATCTGAAAAAGAGCGACACCATCGTGATCCCGGTGGGCAGTCTGGAGAACCACGGAAAACACATGCCGCTGGGCACAGATACCATGATCCCGGACAAGATCGCAGAGCTTCTCGATGAGAAATCCGATCTTCTGATCGCTCCGACTATCAACTATGGCGCAACCGATGACCTGGTTGGTTTTCCGGGAACCATTTCCCTCGGCACAGAGGGTCTGATCTCTCTTCTTCGTACTATTTGTGATCAGTTTTACCGCTATGGATTCCGTCATTTTATGATTCTCAATGGTCATGGCGGAAACAGCGCTGCAATCCAGGCAGTTGCAATGCACATGTATCGCAAAGGCGCATACATGGCAAACCTCAACTGGTGGCTGATGGCAGGCCAGATCAATCCGGAATGGGCAGGCGGTCACGGCGGTGCAGAGGAGACAGCTGGTGTGATGGCTGTAGATCCGAGCCTCATCAAATACGAGTACATCGATCTTCCGGAAGCAATCCGCAATGATGTTTCTGATGAGATTCCGTCCGGTGCATGGACAAGTGTGATCTTCAAAGGCGTTTCCATTCAGATTCCGCGTGAGATCAAAGACATCACAGACAACGGCTGGCTGGCACACGGATTTAAGAACGATGCTCCGCCGAAAGCAAAACCGGAGTGGGGCACTGAGATGCTAAACAGCGTAGCTGATCTGATCGTTGAATTTGGCGAAGCGTTCGGAAGAGCAGAACTGCCGGAGAGAGTAGAATAAAAAAACATTAAAAAAATGTCAAAAAAGTTGTTGACAAATGAAAAAACGTGTGCTGGTATACGTGAGGCCGCTGAGAGAAACAAAAACGAAGCGGCTGGGAAGAACCTGAAAAGGAGACAACCCAAAGCCAAGTAACCAGAACCTAAAGCGAAAGCCAAGGGGAAGAGGCCGGAAGCCGAAAGGAAAGAGGCCGAGGCGCTGAGGTAGCCACTGTGAGGCGAGACAGCGGACGGAGAAAGGAAATTGCAGACGATATATAATGGCCTTGACTGAAAAGTCAAGGCCTTTTTTGTTGATTTATATTCATTTATTTTTCTAATCCGTTGTTCTCTGATATTCCAAAGTATATCCATTCGGGTCTGAGAAAAAGAAAGAATACACCGGAAATTTTGGATGATGTGCCGGAGCTCCTTTCAGACCGATTACCGGGCGGGTTTGCAATTTTTTATACATGGAATCCACATCTTCTATAGTTGGAAGATTGAAGGAGATGCACTGACCGGTAGCCATTTCACGTTCCGGACCGTACTGGACAAATGCCAGATAACCATATCCGCAGTCAAACCAGACGGTATTTCCCAGATCTTTGCAGATAGGAAGTTCTAAAACAGAAGTATAATATGTTTTTGTTTCATTAATATCTTTGCATGGGAAGAAAATTACACTGGATTCAGGTTTCATAGTAAGGCTCCTTTCAAGGATTGCTGTATTTAGATGATAGTTCAAAGTCGGTACAAATTAATTATAACGTAATTGAGTTCAAAAAGCGAGCAATCAGACGAAATGATCCGGAAACTTTTCTCGAACCGTTTTGGTTCAATCTATTTATATTCGAGGCCGCTTCGGTCAATGTTCGATTTTGCTTTTTGAAAGGGGATATGCGTATGAAGGTCAAATATTAGCAAAATATATCTGGTTCTCATTTGGCAGTACGTTGACACACGTATAAATACGTGTTATTCTATGGATAATAGGAGTATAATGAAAACACAAGAATTGATAAAAATTCTCCGAAAGAATGGTTGTTATATCAAACGAAATGGAAGCAGGCATGACATTAGGTATAGTGAAATTTCCAAAAAAGAATTCGTTGTACTTCGACATAAGGTAGAAATTCCTATTGGGACTTTAAATAATATTTTAAAAACTGCAGGATTAAAATAAGCATATAAAGGTAACGGGAGGACTTACATGGCAAAATATGCATATCCGGCTATTTTTATACCGGAAGAGGACGGTAGTTATTCAATTAATTTCCCTGATTTAGAGGGATGTTTTACGTGTGGTGACACATTGGAAGATGGACTTGAAATGGCAAGAGACGCTTTAGCTTTGGTTTTATACGAGTACGAGAAAGAGGAACGTGAGATACCGAAACCATCTGAATTGAGCGCATTCGATCTGGAGTTAGGAGCGTTTGTTAATTATGTTGTCTGCGATACAATGGTGTATCGTAAAATGCACAGCAACAAGGCGGTTAAGAAAACTCTTACTATTCCGGAATGGCTGAATGAGGCAGCGATGGCGATGGAGTTGAACTTTTCTCAAATCCTTCAAGAAGCATTATTATTAAAGTTACAAAACAAGTAAGCTTGCATTGGCTCCACTCTCATGCTAAAATGATACTAGATTGAAGTGTGAGGTAAGGGGAATGAATCGTATCAACAATACCAATCGATATTTATTTGAGGAGCTTGTAAAGCAGATCAAGCGTCAGTACAATGCAGCGGGAATCGCAGTGGCAGTGATCGATGATGAGGGCAATACCGCGTACGAAAATTATTTTGGCTATCGTGATGTGGAGAATCAGATTCCGATCGATGAGGACACGATTTTCGGTATGGCATCGGTAACGAAATCATTTGTGGCACTTTCCGTTATGCAGCTGTGCGAAAAAGGGCTGATGGATCTGGACGATCCGGTCAGCAAGTACATTCCGGAATTTACCAATAAGAATCAGAAGACCGTGCGTGTGCGTCATTTCTTAAATCACAGTGCAGGCTTCTATCCGACCGTGCGCACGCAGATCAAGGAAACTGCCGCAGCGTATGGTTTCAAAGAGGAAGAGCATGGCGATCTGGCATTTGTGACAGAGCTTGCGGATATTGGTGTAAAGTTGGTTGCGGAACAGCTGGATGAGCAGGTGATGGGAATCGGTCTCAGCGGAGCTCCGGGAACCTACATGAGTTATTGCAATGATGGATTTGGACTTCTTGGCGAGATGGTGCGCAGAGTCAGCGGCGAAAAGAGCTTTTCTGACTATGTACGCAAGAACATCCTGGATCCGTTGAACATGGACCGCAGCGGATGCGAGTACCTGAGACCGCGTCTCGATGAAAATTCTTCTATATTATATAATGTAAAAAATGGTCAGCTGATCGGCTGTCGGGATTTTTACAATTCCGGTTTTGTGCTCAGCGGAGCAGGCGCACTGCGTTCCACGCTGGCAGATATGAAGAAGGTTGTAACCATGTATCTGAATCGCGGAAAGACTCTTGGAGGAGAACGTCTGCTTTCATGGGAAGGCATTCAGACGATGTGCAGACCATCGATCGAATACCGTCCGGAGAGCTGGTACTGCATGGGACTTGCGACAAAGAAGCTGGATGACCTGACGATCGTGGAGCATGGCGGCAGCCAGCTGGGTGTTTCTTCCAATATGTCGTGGTCTTACGAAGCAGGAGCAGGCGTGATCGTGCTCTGTAATACATCGGATGTTCCGGTCAGTGCGATTGCTGATGCGGCGATGCGCATGTATCATGGAAGAAATCCGGTGGATATGCGTGATATGTATCAGGACAATCCGTGGACAGAGAAGACCGTAAAGGCAGCCGTTGGAAGTTATGCGACGGACGAGGGGCAGGTTCAGAATTCGGTTGTTGAGATTTTCGTGGAAGATGGAAAAGTTGGTCTTCGCGCAGATGGAAAGGTGCAGCCGTTTATCATGGTCAATGAGAATGTAGGTCTAGTCCGTGGCTTTTTAAAAGATGGCTATGTGAAATTGTTTAAAGACGGCGATGGCAATGTGTTTGCGATTGGTTATGGCGGACGTATGTTGCGGAAGCGCTAAGGGATTAATGAAATTTTCCGTACAGATCGGAGGATGTGCGGTAAATATAGTCGACTGCAAGGGAAATGCAGGCGGCAGAAAATATAATGTGTGACGGCAGGGGTGTACGTCACGAAAATGCAAGATATGGAGGGCAAAAACAATGACAATGTATGAGAAAATTGTTCAGACAGCAGACAGCATCACAGAAGAATTAGTGGGCATCCGTCGTGATTTCCACAAATACGCAGAGTCCGGTTGGTTCGAGATGCGTACTTCTTCCATCATCGCTCGCAAATTGACAGAGATGGGCGTAGATGAAGTTCTGGTTGGTGAGCAGGTTTGTAAGAGAGACGCAAGAATGGGCGTTCCGGAGGAAGCAGCTCTTGAAGCAAGCTACCAGCGTGCAGTAGAGCAGGGCGGCGATCCGGAGTTCTTACCGTATACAAAGGGCGGTATGACAGGCGTTATCGGTATTATCAAATGTGGCGAAGGCCCGACAGTTGCAATGCGTTTTGATATTGACGCCCTTGGCGTAATCGAGGCACAGGATGACGGACATCGCCCGGCAGCAGAAGGCTTCTCTTCTGTAAACTACGGTATGATGCATGCGTGCGGTCATGACGCACATGCGACAATCGGTCTCGGTGTTGCTAAGACATTAATGGCAATCAAAGACCAGCTTCACGGTACAATTAAGTTAATCTTCCAGCCGGCAGAGGAAGGCGTTCGCGGTGCAAAATCCATCGTAGAAAACGGTCATCTTGACGGCGTAGATTTCTGTATCGGTTCTCATGTTTCTGATCTGAGAAAAGATGATGCAGATGTAGCGATTTCCCCGGGCAGCCATGGTTCCCTTGCAACAACAAAATATGACGTTTACTTCCATGGTTTATCCGCACATGCAGGCGGTTCTCCGGAGAAGGGCAAGAACGTTATGTTAGCAGTTGCAACAGCGATCATGAACCTCTATGCGATTCCGCGTCATTCCGGCGGTATGACACGTATCAACGTTGGTACTGTAAATGCAGGTTCCGGCAGAAACGTAATCGCAGACGTTGCAAAGATGGAGATCGAGCTTCGCGGTGAGACAACAGAGATCAACGATTATGTAGTAGAATACGCAACAAACGTGATCGAGGCAGCAGCAAAGATGCACGGCTGTACATATGAGATGAAAGTAATGGGCGGTGCACAGTCCATGACATCCGACAAGGCTATGATCGATCGTATCCGTGCAGCAGCTGAGGCAGTTGGTCTGAAGGTTTCCAAGGATGACAGCAACCGCAGCGGCGGCAGTGAGGACTACTCTTACATGATGACACGCGTTCAGCAGAATGGCGGTATTGCAACATTCATGCGTGTACATTCCAAACAGTCCGCGCCGGGTCATAACCGTCGTTTCGATATCGACGAAGTTGCGATCCCGAATGCAGTTAAGACATTCTGTGCAGCAGTTTATGATATTGTCAAATAAATGATTTTTAGGATAGACCGGTTTCCTTTCAGGGGAACCGGTCTTTTTAAATTACCATGGTAATTTATGAAATGTCCTTATGAGCGGATTGAATTCGTGTATAATATCAGTAAGAAAATCACCATGGTAATTGTTAATTGGTATCAGGTGAAGCAAAGGTCTGAGGTGTAATAAGAATGTTTCAGAAGACAACAGCATTAAGAAAGCTACAAAAAATATTATCAGGAAAAGGTCGCAAACTGTTCAGCAATCAGGTGTGCTTTTATAATGGTATTTTTGGCATGACGAATCCGGAGCATTTTTCGGAGGAGTTGGTGGAGTTTATGGAGATAAGCGAGCAAGATTCTACTTCGTTCAGTTTGCAGACCGGCAAAAAGCAAGAAATTGAAGCATTCTTGAGAAGCGGATTGGACAGCAGTTCCAGTAATATTGGAAAGCACATTAATGATGATGTGGGAATGGCGATTCCGAAATATCATTGTATTCATTATGCACAGACGGATATGAAAAAGGAAATCTGCAGGCGTCTTGCTGCATTGATCTTATATAATGGTAAAGAGGTTGATTTGCAGGAAGTATTTGTTCATATGAAAAATGAACTATCTTACGCGTCAGGTATTTTATCCCAGTCAGAAACGGCAGATGCCTTTTTGCTAGCGACCATCATTTACGAAATCGTGCAGACCCATCTGGGAGAAAGACATAACCCGGATCTCCCGGAACATGAGACAGTACTGGGTAAGATCAACATGAAGCAGCAGATAGAAGAGTACTTTTTGACCTGTGACTGTTATGAGTTTACAAGTGTGGACTTTCTGTTCGCATTGCAGCGGATGGCGGATAAAAATGCAATTGCATCCAGCAATTTAGCCGGATTCTATTATGTGGGAATGGAATTTGCGGTTAAAAATGAAGGCGGTGGCCCCAGCGGAACTTTTATTGTTGAAAAGAATTTGGAGCAGGCAGCTTACTATTTTAAACAGTCCACAACCAGTCAGCCACCGTATGCACCGGGAGCTTATTCCTATGGTTATATGGTCCTTCATCATGAAACAGGCGACATGTCGGAGGAAGAACGAATGCAGGAAGCGGAACGCTATTATCTCATGGCGGCAGAGCAGAAATTCCACCATGCGGTTGGTGGATTAGGTGATCTGGCATTGATGCGGGCAGAAAAACTTTTTGAGAAAAAGAATTCCAAAGCGAAACATCAGGAAAAAACGGAGATAGACGGACGGATTGTAAAAGAGTTATCAACTGCGATTCGATATTTTGATCAAGCGGAGAAAATGGGTTCATTCTGGGGACCGATCAAAGCTGCCCAATTTTTGGATAATCCCAAATATAAACCGTATTTGGAAGCGGCGCTCAATATGGCAGGCTTATCTGGGGAACAGAGCGCCAGAGAAAGATGGAAAAATGCGGTAGCAATGGGAAATGTGTATGCGATGGAACAGCTTGCGCTGTTGGACCTTCGACTTGAGTATATTCAGGAAGCAAAAGAAATGCTGGAACAGGCGGCGCAAATGAACTATCCCAATGCCTCCTATCATTTGGCAAATTATTATTTTTGCGAGGGCGGAATATCGCCTGATAAAAAGAAACATATGCAGGCTTTGGAAAAGGCTGCTCATGATGGCAGTGCTAGGGCAAGTGTAAAATTGGGAAAACTGGCGTTGGAACGTTATGAACGTGCAAAAACAAAGGAAGAAAAGTTAAAACATCAGAAGCAGGCTGCTTCCTGGTTTCAAAAAGCAGAGGAACAGAATTTCCGCTGCTTTGAGAAAGAGGTTTATGAAGAATTACGAAAATACAAATAAGAAAGAATTATTTTGGATGGTGGTTGGACTTTCCTTGCCATCTATGTGGGCACAGGTGTCTTCGGTTGTCATGCAGTACATTGACTCTGCTATGGTTGGCCGTTTGGGCGCAGATGGTGCGGCAGCCATAGGAGTGACTGCGAGTGTAACGTGGCTTTTTGGAGGACTGTGCTCTGCATTGACGACAGGTTTTACGATTCAGGCATCACAGGCTGGGGGAGCAGGAGAGACTGAGAAGGCCAAATGCATCATGAAGCATGGTTTATGGACGGCGACAATTGTCGGTCTTGCGATGGCACTGATCGGTTTGTGGCTCAGCAGCCGTCTCCCAGTCTGGATGAATGCAGACGTGTCTATCCATGAGGCAGCAACTGCCTATTTCCGTATTTACGCCATGTCTCTTCCATTTATCCAGTTAAATGGATATGCTGTCGGAATGCTGCAGAGCAGCGGAAATATGCGAGTGCCGGGCGTTCTGACCATGGCAATGTATGGCATGGACGTGCTGTTTAACTTTTTCCTGATCTTCCCAAGCAGGTACTTGGAATTATTTGGATTTGGGATTTGGGTACCGGGCATGGGGCTTGGTGTGGAAGGTGCGGCTTTAGGTACAGCATTGTCGCAGGTCGTGACTGCACTTCTTATGCTGTTTATGCTTTTGATACGGGAACCGAATATGAAATTACATAAGGGAGAGTTATTTGCACTAGTCGGCTATAAAGAAAGCCTGCGTGAGGCAATCAGACTTGGCGCTCCGATCGGAGCGGAACAAGTGATCATGCGAGGCGCACAGATTACAACAGCCAGCATGATCGCATCTTTGGGAACGGTCGCAATGGCGACTCATTCTCTGGCGATCACAGCGGAAAGTTTCGCATACATGCCGGCTTACGGTATCGGATTGGCTCAGGTTGCGATTACAGGAAGAGAGATTGGTTCCGGAGATATGAAACGAGCGAAGCAAGTCGGTTGGGCAGGAATTCAGTTTGCCGCGATTATTACGATTGTGCTGTCAGTGATTTTGTTTGTGTTTGCAACGCCATTGATGAGAATGCTAACTCCGGATACGGAGTTGATCGAATTAGGAACTATAATCTTGAGAATCGAGGCGATTGCGGAACTGTTCTACGGAACGCAGCTTGTTTGTACAGGCATCTTGCAGGGACGCGGAGATACACTGGTTTCCAGTGGACTGGTTCTGGCGTGTCTCTGGCTGGTACGAGTGCCGTTGACCATGATCCTGATTAAACCATTTGGTCTGGTGGGTGCATGGCTGGCGATGAGCATTGAACTGTGTGTGCGTGGTGTATTGTTCCTGGGACGGTTTCAGTTTGGGAAACAGTGAGTTTACCATGGTGAGAATTTTCAGAGATATTATTTTGTAAAGGAAAGTATGATAGACTATTCGTATAATGACGGACAGTCTATTTTGCAGGAGGTTGAGGTTATGAGAAAAAATACAAAAAAAGTGTTAACAACAATAGCAGCATTGGCAATGTGCGCCGGAATGGCATTTAGTTCACAGGCTGCATGGAAGCAAAATGGCGGCATTTGGTATTATGAACTCGGTGGTGGACGTAATGCTACTGGCTGGCACAATATTGATACAACTTGGTACTATTTCAACGGTAACGGACAAATGTTAACTGGCTGGCAGGAAATAGGTGGAGAATGGTATTATATGAGATCTAGCGGTGCAATGGTATCAGATCAGTGGATAGGAAACTATTATCTCGGATCTAGTGGTGCGATGCTGAAGAATCAGTGGGTTGGACCGTACTATGTGGGTGCTGATGGGGCTTGGATCCCGAATTATGGAGGAGGCCAGGAAGAAGAATACTTTGATTCCGAGTTGGATCAGGGTGAAGAATTTGATTGGCTGGAATCCTTGACTCCGATTGACCGCAAGATGGTCTTTGTGGACGCAACTGATTCCTTTGGAAATCGATACAGCAATGCATTTAAGTTGTATTCCCAGAAGAATAAAGTTGAGGGTCCGACCTATTATACTAATGGGAAATACAAGGAATTCCGTGCAACGCTGGCTCCAGTAAAAGGTCTGGAACAGGAGATGGAGTTTTATGTATATAATCATGATGGCGATGAACTATTCTATGAAGTAATCGATCTGTATACAGAACCGATGGAGATTTCCGTGGATATTACAGGTGAGAAGTTTGTAGAAATCTGCACAGACCATGAGTCTATCTATAGAACAGCGGGTTTAATCATCGCAGATGCAAGATTTGTGTATTAGTTTGTTAATTAGCCGCCGAGAATTCGGCGGCTAAAATTACGATATTGGAAATAATGAGGTTGATTATGATATACGGGAAAAAGAAAAGGGTAATTTTATGTTTAATGTTCAGCTTGTTTATGTTTTTGATGAGTGGGTGTGCGGAAAAAGGGCAAACTGCTGTTGAAATGGATCAGAAAGTCGTGTCTGCTGACATGGTAAAAGAGAAAAGTAAACCGGCAAAAAAAATAGGAAAATCAAAAGTAGAGTTTTCGGATGATTTGGTATCTGAGTACATTCTTAAAATGGAAACATTATTGATTGATTTTGAATTACAGGATGTTGCAAAGGTTGAGATTGACGAGAAGAACATGGATGAGGAATCCGGAATGGTTGATGTAGATGCAACCTTAAGAGCAGGAAATGAATTTTGGGCAATTGAGGGTACATATACAATTAGTTTTCAGTGTATGGAAGACCAATGGGAAGTCATTGATTTCTTGACTACAAGTCTGAAGCTACTGACTCCAACGGACGAATATCCATACTATGTGTATGAACAGGTAGATGGATTGTTTGGAATTTATGATTTGGAAAAAAGTGAGTTTGTAATAGAACCCATTTTTGAAGAAATTGGCATGTATGATCAGGGAATTGCATTGGCAAAGAAAGATGGCTACTATGGATTTATCGATCCGAAGGGATCTACCGTAATTGGATTTATGTTTGAGAGCGCGAGTGGATTTGTTGGAAATCGGGCAATGGCAGAGATTGATTCGAAGAGTGGAAACGGCACCGGTGTGATCGACAGGGAGGGCAATTGGATCATCGCACCGGAACATGCAGGGGTAATCATCAATGAAGATTTTATCTGGTGCGAGGTAAACATTCATACAGGTGCAGATCCGTGGTATGGGTTATATGATCATGACGGAAATGTCGTGATTTCCTCATCACATGAATATGAAGATTTTATCATGGGGGAAAACTATATTTTTGCTACAACGAACCATAAGAATTATCAGGTGTACGATTATAGTGGAAATAATCTGTTGAGAGAACTGGAATATGTAGATTCGGTTTCATTAACAGAACAGCAGGTGTACCTTGGTAATTGCAGTATTCCGAATGCAGTAGCAGACGTGTTCGATTATGACTATCAGGTTGTGTTAGATGAGAATCTGAATATTATTTCTGACCGATATTCTATGATTACTACCTTTGACCCGGTTGGATATGCGGCAGCTGAATCCGCAAATGATCCCAATGAATATGGTGTGTCTTCCGGATCAGAAAATGCAGAATGGGTGGTTTTGGATCAAAGTGGAGCTGTTGTAGATGAACTCCCTAATACAAAAGTTCATGGTGAATACATCAATTACACCTATGTAAACAGTTTCTACGGATGTGGATACTGTTCCATTGGTAATAGTCATTATGAGGGTGTGGTAAATCGTCAGACCGGAGAAGTCACGGAATGGGCAGAGATTACGCCGGTAAACGGAACCGAGTGTCTGATTGTTCAGGATTCCACTTCGGAACTGTACGGTTTGTATGACGGTGAAGAACTGGTAGAACCGGTCATGTATTCGGAGTGTTATTTTGATGGCATCCAGATTGTGTTAACAGCCGGTGCAGAAACCAAGTTTTATACACCGATTGTGTGGAATGAATAATAAATGGGAGAAAAGATATGTTAAAAAGGAATTTATTTTGTGCGATGGGTCTGTATGTGGTTTTGGGCATAGCTGTATTTAGTTTAGGTGCATGCGGCGGAGGCGGAACAGAAACCGTTGCGTCTGGCAAAACATCGGAAAAAGAAGCTGTGACAGATTCTAAGAAAGAAGATAAAAAAGAAGCAGCAGATGAAAAGAACATGATTGCAGAGTTCCTTGAGGAAGCGACAGAGGAAGTCTGGGTGAATACAAAAATTACGGTTTATGATTCGGAAGATACCTCCGCGACTCCGAGAACGATAACGGAAATGACTTATGATGAAGAAGGCCGCCTTTTGACAAAATATGTGACTGACTATGTAATGGCACAGGAACCGTTTGTGAAAGAGATCGAAGAATACGAATATGACGCGAATGGCAACATTCTTCAATCCTTATCCATCAATGAAGTTTACGGATTAGCGAGGTTTGAAACATACCGTTATGATGAAAATGGAAATAAGACGGTCTATATGGGTGACGACAGCACGGTGGTTTTCTGTGAATATGACGGAAACGGTCTTCTAGTGGCGGAGCGGGCCCATATAGCTGATCCGGCGGCCATGGGAGACCGTACATGGGCCATGGATAATCCCGGAGATGTCCGTAAGGAGGTTCTCTATACCTATAATGATGCAGGACAGTTAATTGAAAAACGTGAGCCCAGTGATCATTTTGAAGATAACTGGTTTGAGTATTCTTATGATGATGTGGGAAATCTGATTGAAGAACGTAACTTTTATTCTGGCCAGAACCGTTCAATGAAAGTATATGATTATGATGAAAATGGAAATTGTCTGCGTGAGGAAGAGGTTAGTTTGAGCGGTAATTCGTCTTATGACGTATGTATCGAATTTGAATACAATGAGGAAAATGTTTGTGTTTACAGAAAATGGTCTATGGGAGGCGAGTTAAGAGCAGAAACGACTTATAATGAAAATGGTGATACACTGACTTATATCAGTTATGACGATGGCGAGATTTCCAATGAGCTGCATTATGAATATGACGAAGAAGGCAGAGAGATCCGACTGGAATATAAGAACTCTATGAACAGTGGAGTCTCAGAGTATGAATATGATAAGAAGGGAAATCGCAAATGCGGACGGTCTTACGATTTGGCCGGAAATCTTACAGGATATAGTATATATGAGTATGAGAAGTTAAAATAGGGGTTAAGAGAAAGAGTACATATACAAATTATTATCTTGTTCAGGTACTATTTATATTCCACATGTTTTAAAATTAATAAGTGTCTATACGAAAAAAGAATCCTCAGAGATACTCATTTTTATCAAATTTGGTATCTGAGGACAGGATTTTTTCGTATAGATACTTTTTTGTTGGAAAAACATTGATTTCATCAGATCATTTTATAGTTCGGGTATCTATGAGCTAAATTTTTCTACATAGATACTCTAGGGGTGACGAGAATCGCATCTGGCGGAAGAAGCGTAAACAAAATCACAAGGCGGAACATCTATAAGATCGCAAAATAAGGAACATTTACCAAAATCACCGCAAAAATCACGAAACCTTTGTTCACTTTTCATAACTCCTGTGATATAATGTAACTACCACTAAAACTAACTAGTTTTTTGGCACAAAAATGAGCAGCAAGAGGTGATATCGTGGTAAGAAAAGAAATGATAGCAATGCTGTTGGCTGGCGGACAAGGCAGCCGTCTTGGCGTACTTACACAAAAAGTAGCGAAGCCTGCAGTATCTTTTGGCGGCAAATACAGAATCATCGATTTCCCGCTGAGCAATTGCATTAATTCTGGCGTAGATACCGTCGGTGTACTGACACAGTATCAGCCATTACGCTTAAATGCACATATCGGAATTGGTATTCCGTGGGATTTAGACCGTAACGTAGGTGGTGTAACGGTTCTTCCGCCGTACGAGAGAAGCAAAGGCAGCGACTGGTATACAGGTACTGCAAATGCAATTTATCAGAACTTAGAATACATGGATTCTTACAATCCGGAGTATGTTCTGATCCTTTCCGGTGACCACATCTACAAGATGGATTATGAAGTAATGCTTGAGTATCACAAGGCGAACAATGCGGATGTTACGATCGCAGCGATGTCTGTTCCGATGGAAGAGGCAAGCCGTTTCGGTATCCTGATTACAGATGATACAAACAAGATTACAGAGTTTGAAGAGAAACCGGCAAACCCGAGAAGCAACCTGGCTTCCATGGGTATTTATATTTTCAACTGGAAGGTTCTGAAGGAAGCGCTTCTGACACTTTCCGATGTTCCTGGCTGTGACTTTGGCAAGCATGTGATTCCGTACTGTCATGAAAAGACCGGCAAGATCTATGCGTATGAATTTAACGGCTACTGGAAAGATGTTGGAACACTTGGTTCCTATTGGGAGGCCAATATGGAGCTGATCGACATTATTCCGGAGTTCAACCTTTACGAGGAATACTGGAAGATCTACACAAAGACAGACCGTATCCCGCCGCAGTACATTGACGCTGAGGCGAAGGTTGTAAAGAGTATCATTGGCGAAGGAACCGAGATTTACGGTGAAGTAACGAATTCCGTGATCGGAGAAGGTGTTACCATCGAAAAAGGTGCAGTTGTCAGAGATTCTATTATCATGCAGGATACCGTGATCGGCGCAGGCGCGATCGTTGAAAAGGCGATCATTGCAGAAGATGTTAAGATCGGTGCCAATGCACATCTTGGTGTCGGCGAATACGCAGACAGCCAGTATGATCCTAAGGTTTACCAGTTTGATCTGGTAACGGTAGGAGAGCACTCCGTGATCCCGGAGGGTGTGCAGGTCGGTAAGAATACAGCGATTTCAGGCGTGACCGAGCCAAGTGACTACCCGGATGGACAGCTTGAAAGCGGCGGCTACATAGTAAAGGCAGGTGGAAACGCATGAGAGCAGTAGGTATTGTTTTAGCTGGCGGTAACAGCAAGCGTATGCGCGAACTTTCCAAGAAGAGAGCGATTGCAGCAATGCCGGTCGCAGGAAGTTTCCGCAGCATTGACTTCGTATTAAGTAACATGAGCAACTCTCACATTCAGAGCGTTGCTGTTCTGACACAGTATAACTCCCGTTCCCTGAACGAGCACCTGAGTTCTTCCAAATGGTGGGATTTCGGTCGTAAACAGGGCGGTCTTTACGTGTTCCCGCCGACCATTACAGCGGAACACAACGACTGGTACCGCGGTACAGCAGATGCCCTTTACCAGAACCTGGACTTCTTAAAGAGAAGCCATGAACCGTACGTTGTGATCGCAGCAGGTGACGGTATTTACAAGCTGGATTACAACAAAGTTCTCGAATATCATATTGAGAAAAAAGCGGACATCACGATCGTCTGCAAAGACATGCCGGCAGGAGTGGATGTAACACGTTTCGGTATGGTTAAGACAAACGCAGACGGAAGAATCACAGACTTCGAAGAGAAACCGATGATTGCAGATTCCACAACCATTTCCTGCGGTATCTACGTGATCCGTCGTCGTCAGCTGATTGAACTGCTTGAAAGATGTGCAGGCGAGGGTCAGTTTGACTTCGTAAAAGATATTCTTGTACGTTATAAAAATGTAAAACGAATCTACGCATACAAGATGGAGTCTTATTGGAACAATATCGCATCCGTGGATGCATATTACCAGACCAATATGGATTTCTTAAAGCCGGACATCCGTAACTTCTTCTTCAGAGAATATCCGGATATTTATTCGAAGATCGACGATCTGCCGCCGGCCAAATATAACCCGGGCGCAGATGTGAAGAACAGTCTTGTTTCCAGCGGATGTATCTTAAACGGTAAAGTGGAGAATTCACTTTTGTTCAAGAAAGTATTTATCGGAAACAACTGTGTGATCAAGAATTCCATCATTCTGAATGACGTTTATATTGGGGATAATACCGTCATTGAGAACTGTATCGTGGAGAGCCGCGCAACCATCCGTGCGAACACAACTTATATCGGACAGCCGGATGACATCAAGGTGGTTGTCGAAGAGAACGAGCGATATACATTATAAGATAAGGGGTCCAGAGGAAGCTATCAGGGAGGTTATTTATGCAGGTTACAGATGTACGAGTGAGAAAGATAGAGAAGGAAGGCAAGATGAAAGCGATCGTGTCCATCACATTGGACAATGAATTTGTGATTCACGATATCAAGGTCATTGAAGGGGAAAAGGGCCTGTTTATCGCAATGCCGAGCAGAAAAGCTGCGGACGGAGAGTATCGCGACATTGCTCATCCGATCAATTCCGGAACACGCGACATGATCCAGAAGGTGATTCTTGAAAAATATGAGATGACAACTCTGGAGGCAGCAGCCGAGTAATTGAATACGTATTAGAAGTCCCTGCGGTCCGAGGGAATGCGGTCCGCAGGGATTTTTTGCGTGAAAGACTCTTGATTTTCAGGAGAAAATGTGATAACATGACAGCGGTCACACAACTGACGGAAGTGGGTAACCACAGGGAGTGTGACTGTAGACAGCCGACCGTCTGGGCAATTGGGACAGCCTAGAGTGTCGGTTTTTTTATTTCTGTATTGAAATTGTCATTTGTATCCGTTATAATTATAGTGGGTTAAAAGGTAAAACCTGGTTTGTATAAGATTGTAATTTTTATATAATAAGGAGAATCTACTATGGAGAAGAAACTTGTTTACACTGGTAAGACAAAAAACGTTTATGCACTTGAGAACGGCAATTATCTTTTAAAATTCAAAGATGACTGCACAGGTAAAGATGGCGTATTTGATCCGGGTGAGAACGCTGTTGGTCTGACAATTGATGGCGTAGGTGATGTAAACCTTCGTATGTCCATTTATTTCTTTGAGAAGATCAATGCAGCAGGAATCAGAACACACTATGTAAACGCTAACCTTGAAGATACAACAATGGAAGTACTTCCGGCGAAAGTATTCGGTCAGGGTCTTGAAGTTATCTGCCGTCACAAAGCAGTAGGCAGCTTCATCCGCCGCTATGGTCAGTACATCGAGGCTGGTGCAGATCTTCCGGCTTACGTTGAGACAACATTTAAGAACGATGAGTTAGGTGATCCGCTCGTAACAAAAGATGCTCTTGCAGCATTAGGCGTTATGACAGAGGCTCAGTACGACTCTATGAAAGATATGACACAGAAGATCACACAGATCGTTGCAGATGACCTGAAAGAAAAAGGTATGGTTCTCTACGATATCAAATTCGAGTATGGCTACGATGCTGACGGAAACGTAATGCTCATCGATGAGATCGCTTCCGGTAACATGCGTGTATACAAAGATGGTCAGTATATCGATCCGATGACTCTTTCTGAACTTTTCTTTGCTTAAGATTTAGATATTGATAACTATTTTATACAAGGATAAATTATAGCGAGGTAATTAGAAATGGCATTTTATTATTCCGAACCGTCCCGTACATTTAATGAATATCTGTTAGTTCCGGGATTCTCTTCTAAAGAATGCACACCGGCAAATGTATCTTTGAAGACTCCGGTGGTAAAATATAATAAGCGTGCAGGCGAAGAGTGTCCGTTAACTATGAACATCCCGATGGTATCTGCAGTTATGCAGTCCGTATCCGGTGAGAATATGGGCGTTGCTCTTGCAAAAGAGGGCGGTATCGCATTCATTTATGTTTCCCAGCCGATTGAGCAGCAGGCTGAGATGGTTCGTAAAGTTAAAAATAATAAAGCTGGTTTCGTAGTAAGCGATTCCAACTTACGTGTTGATAACACAATGGCAGAAGTGGTTGCTCTCAAAGAGCGTACAGGCCACTCCACAATGGCTGTTACTGATGATGGTACAGGCACAGGTAAATTACTTGGTATCGTTACAAGCCGTGACTACCGTGTAAGCCGTATGGATCCGGCTACTCCGGTTTCCGCATTTATGACTCCGTTAGAGAAGCTCGTATATGCTCCGGAAGGAACAACATTAAAAGAGGCAAACGACATTATCTGGGAGCACAAATTAAACGCTCTTCCGATCGTTTCCAAGGAAGGCAACCTGGTTTCCTTCGTATTCCGCAAGGACTATGATTTCCA
>SVDR01000012.1 GCA_015057755.1 Lachnoclostridium sp. | reverse complement strand
ATGCTGTCAAATGTAACGCTAAACTTCACATTTGTATCAACCGGCATATCCACATCTGTCTTGCACATGATCACGCCGAACTTTGTTTCCAGAGAATAAATGATCTCAGAACCGAGCATTTCACGTGTCGCAACCTTGGCCGGAATGTTGATACCATCGTTCTCAGAGATTTCAGTTAAACGTACTTTCTCTGGACGGAAGCCAAGTTTAACATTGTTTTTCAGGAAACCGTCAATGATATTTGTCTGCGGGCTGCCAACGAACTGAGCAGTATAGATACAGTTCGGATTGTGATAAAGTTCTGCCGGACTGGACTGCTGTACGATTTTACCCTTATCCATAAGAACGATGTCTGTTGCCATAGACATAGCCTCTACCTGATCATGTGTTACATATACGAAGGTTGTACCCATTTTCTTATGCATATTGATCAGCTCGACACGCATCGCACCACGAAGTTTTGCATCGAGGTTGGAAAGCGGCTCATCCATCATAAATACTTTCGGCTCTTTTACCATCGCTCTGGCTAAAGCCACACGCTGTCTCTGACCACCGGAAAGGTTTGCCGGCATTCTGTCCAGGTATTCAGTAAGACCAACAACTTCGCATACCTCTTTGATTCTGCGGTCACGCTCTTCTTTCGGGATTTTTTTGTTGATCAGACCAAACTCAATGTTATCTCGCACTGTCATGGTCGGATACAGTGCATAGTTCTGGAAAACCATGGAAATATCACGTTTACCAGGAGCCACATCGTTTACACGGGCGCCATCGATCAGAATGTCACCGCTTGTTACGGTTTCAAGACCTGTGATCATACGTAATGTTGTGGATTTACCACAGCCGGATGGACCTACCAGTACAGTAAAGGAACCATCCTTGATTTCCAGATTTAAGTTCTCGATTACGGGTTTATCATTACCGTACGCTTTCTTTACGTTTTTTAAAGAAATAGAACTCATAATAATCTCCTCCTGCATTTTATTTGAACCGGAAATTCTGCCGGTTACATTTGTTATTCTTTTTCTGTATAGATTTCAAGAAGCTTTCGTCTGCATTCTGCATCCATGCCAATTACATTGGTTAGGAACAAGTCGATACTTCCATATCTGTTTACAAGGGTGTTTAAGAAGCTCTCTATATAGATCCAGTCAACCGATTCAAGGATTCGCATCTCTTCGATCACATTCTCTTCTGCCCCTCGTTTTCTCATTCTCTCGAGGAGATTTTCGCGATATGTGTGATTCTGCTCATTGGTATATAAGTAATCTTCTTTTGCAACTTCAAGATCAGCACCTAACAGCAATAAAAGAAGTACACCCAATACACCGGTCCGGTCCTTTCCTGAGGTACAATGCCAGATCAGAGAACCATCTTCTTGTAACAGCAATAACTCAAAAAAATCTCGAATACGATCTATGCATTCTTCGTTTTCTGCCATTTGGCCATACATTCCCTCAAGTAATTTCTTTGAGCCACCGTCTTCTAACAGAGATTTCGCCCTGTTAATAGCAAATAAAGACATGGAAAGTCCATAATCCTCTCGAGAAATGGCTTTCTTTTCTCCGGAAAGAAGACAGATGTTCTTTAATGATACACCATCTAACGTGACGTCCGGATGCTCTGATATTTCCTGATCGTTTCGTAAATCTACAATCGTTGTAACATTCCAATCATGGACTAGAATATTTTTGTCCTGCTCAGTTAAATCAGAAAGTCTTCCGGAGCGTATTAACTTCCCTTTTTTTACATATCGGCCATCTTTTAACGGAAGACCACCTAAATCTCGTGCATTTAAGGCACCGTCAAGAGAAATCACTCTATTTTTTTGATTCATCTATAACACTCCTGTTTTCTTAATCTTTATTAATGATACCATTCGCCCATATGTCAATTTTTGCTATTTTTTACACCGGATTTGTTATTTTTCACAACAAAAAAACCGCACCGGAAAACCGATGCGGTTGCTTTCAAATTTGAAGTTATAATGTATAATTAGTTCTTCTTTACATCTTTGAACTTCTGAGCGATCTTGATAAGAAGTTCTACAGTCTTCTCCATGGACTGGATGCATATGAACTCGTACTTGCCGTGGTAGTTGTGGCCGCCTGTGCAAAGGTTCGGACACGGAAGACCTCTGTAGGAAAGTCTTGCACCGTCTGTACCGCCACGAACCGGGCTGATGTACGGAGTATCGATACCAAGCTCTTTAAATGCCTCTGCAGCAATGTCAAGTAAGAACATATGCGGACGAATCTTCTCTGCCATGTTGTAGTAAGAATCGTTCATGTTGATCTCTACTGTACCCTCGCCATATTTTGCATTTAAGAATGTAACGATATGGTTAACAAGAGCTTTTCTGTTTTCAAAAATCTCCATGGAATGATCACGGATGATGTAGTTCATAACTGTGTTCTCAACATTACCTTCCATATTGTTTAAATGGAAGAAACCTTCGTACATCTCTGTGTACTGCGGTCTGTCAAATGCCGGAAGCATGGAATCAAACTCCATAGCGATCTGAACGGAGTTTTTCATCTTAGCTTTTGCACTGCCCGGATGAATGTTCTGGCCATGTACAAATACTCTTAAAGATGCTGCGTTGAATGTCTCATATTCCATGGAACCCCAAGCGCCGCCGTCTACTGTGTATGCGAAATCTGCACCAAAACCTGCTACATCAAAGTTGTCAACACCATGTCCGATCTCCTCGTCCGGTGTGAAAGCAACTTTAATTGTACCGTGCGGGATCTCCGGATGGTTGATCAGGTACTCAGCCATGCACATAATCTCTGCAATACCTGCTTTATCATCAGCACCGAGTAATGTGTGACCATCTGCTGTGATCAGGTCCTGACCGATATAATCTTTCATGAACGGGAACATAGACGGGCTTAATACGAACTCTGTATCGCCTAATTTGATGTCGCCGCCATCGTAGTTTTTGATGATCTGCGGATTTGTCGGATCATCCGGATAATCCGGAGATGTATCCATATGTGCAAGGAATCCGATCGTCGGGCAATCAGCCTCTACAGTAGCCGGAATTGTACCGTATACGTAGCAGCGATCGCTCATGGAAACATCCTGTACACCGATCTCTTCTAACTGATTCTTCAGATATTTTGCAAGCTCGAACTGCTTGTCTGTACTCGGGTTGATCTTTGTATCACCTGCGGACTGTGTGTCATAGGACGCATACTTTAAGAAATAATCAACAACTTTAGACATATTACTTCTCCTTTTCATTTTAAATAGTTTTATGGTCTGTATACCATAATTCCCCAACAAATATCATATCATATTTGTTGGGGAATGTCCACGTCAACCTAATTTCCCTGAAGAATTCTTGCAATTTCAGAATCCTCATTGAGAATAATTGTCTTGTTTGTTCCTTTCAGGCTGGATTTCAAGGCATCCAGGCTTCTAAGGTAATTATAATATTCTGCCTTTCCTTCGTCATTGTAAGCCTCAGAAAGAATGCGCATGTACTCGGCTTCGCCTTCCGCACGGATTTTTTCTGCCTGTGCTTTTGCCTCGGAGATCAATACAGAAACCTCACGGTCTGTAGAGTTCTTGATGACATTGGATTCATACTGACCGTCTGCAATATATCCGGCTGCAATATTCTGACGTTCAGAGATCATTCGCTGATATACAGACTCTTTGTTGGAATCCGGAAGGTCTAACATCTTAGTCTCTACTTTTTTAACTGTGATTCCGTAAGAATCAAGAGAATCTCCGATCTTTTCTGTAATCATCTCTGCCAGCTTTCCGTCACGGCCGGAAATTACATCTGCCTGGTTAGTAGAAGAAATGACATTCTTTACCGCATTGTAAACGACTACAGAAATACGGCTTTCCGCATTGACTTTATTGGCACCCAGACGGGACAGATATTCAAGCGGATCAGTAACAGACCATAATGCGAAAGAGTCGGTTACCATCACTTTCTTATCTTTTGTATTAACCTCACTCGGAACAAGGTCGTATACCATCTCATAGTTTGGAATGGACATGGTTGTCTGAATGAACGGAATCTTAAAGCTCAGACCCGGCTCATCGATGACTTTTACAACCTTGCCGAACTGTAAAACCAGTTTATATTCATCATTATATGTGCTCACAATACTGGAACCACCGACAACCAGGACCAGGATGAGAACAACGATCGCAATAAAAGATTTCTTTAATTTCATTATATTATTCTCCCCTTTCCTACTGACCGTTTGCGGATGTGCCCGCTGTGGTTGTAAACGGCTCTAACGGAAGCATAGTCTGTGTACCGCTTCCATTGTCGATGATCACTTTTAACTCCGGAAGAATCTCTTCCATTGTCTCGTAGAACATACGCTTTTTCGTGATTAGCGGATATTTTACATATTCAGCGTAAGTATCCTCAAAACGAGCTACCTGACCGGTCGCCTCGTTGATACGCTCCTGCTTAAACGCTTCTGCTTCCTGAATCAGTTTATCTGCATCAGCCTTTGCTTTCGGAATATTCTCAGACTGGTATTTCTTCGCTTCGTTGATGGCTGTTTCCATACCCTGCTTCGCATCTTCTACGGATTTGAAGGCATCTGCAACGTCCGCACGAGGCATATCAGAGTCCTGAATAGAAACATTATAAATTCCGTAGCCGATATTCTCATCTACCAGTCTCTGTGTCAGCTGTTCTTTGATGCGCTCCTGAATCTGAGTCTTTCCGGTTGTGATAACCTCGTCAACGTTGTACATACCAACCGTATCACGGATATAGCTCTGCGCTAAGTTCTTGATAATATCTTCATATACCGTTCTGTGACGAACTGCCTGGATCGGATCTGTCACCATGTACTCGATATAGAAGTCAACATTGGTCAGGTTGAAGTCCTTTGTGATCATCAGACTTTCATTTTCAATCGTAACAGGGTTGTCCGGGGAAGCTCCATATGCACGCTCCGGATCTGTCGTATATCCGATCTGCATACCGGTGATTTCCTTAGAAACCTTTGTCACTTTCTGAATAAACGGAATCTTAAAATGAAGACCGGAAGACTCTACCACGGTCGGACTTCCGAATGTGGTAACAACGCCCATTTCCTGCTCACTGAGAGTATAATAACTGCCAAGTGCAGTAACTCCCAGCAATACAACCAGTACTGCAATACCAATTCCTTTGCCAAGATGGCCGGCATTAATCTTCAAGTTCATTCCTCCTCCAGACGCAGGGCGTTTTGTACGCTTCGGTGTTCCGTTTTCATCCTGCTCAAACACAACGTTGTCCTCTTGATTTTCTTTCTTTTTGGAAAAGTCACTCATCATCTGATCCAGTGTTCCGCTCTTCTTTAACGAAGAAAGGCCAAAGACTGCCAGCATAATGAGCCAGATAACCATTTCTAACATATTTCCTACTTTTCCTCCTTCTTGTAATTCATGCTATACGGATCTTCCTTACGGTCCAGATCCATCTGAAGCTGTTCCAGATAGTGGACCAGCATATCACGATGACTCCGGATCTTCCATGCTCTCGGAACAACTTCCTCGTAAGTAAAGCTTTTGCGTCCGCCCTCTTCCATCCGTTTCCAGAATTCATGAATCACATCAAAAGGGATGTAATACACTTCATCTTCGGATGTGTAAGAAAGAATGATAAACGCAACGCCGCCTTGGGCTTCAAATTCCTCCATGAACGCAATCTGATGCGGGTGAATATTTTGAAGCGGGAAGGTTTTTACCGCACACTCCTTCGCATCGAAGCAGACAGGGATTCCCTGTACAGCACCGATATAGTCAACCGTACTTTTCGTATCGAAATATGCCAGTGTAATGTGTCTGCTGGCTTTATCGATTTCGATCGGAGTAATTGGGGTTGGAACTTTCTGGATCAATGCCAGTTTTTTTTCACGATAACTGTCGTTGGTGCGGTTGATCAGTTCCTCTAACGTAGAACCGCGCAGTCCTCTTGTCTTCCATGTACCCATTTTACAACTCCTCGCATCCGCATGCTATAAGCATTATAGCACAAATTTCTTAGCAAAATATTAACCTTGCATAAATTTTTTCTGTTGCTTTTCTTAAATATGATATTCTTTCAGACGCTCTTTCTGGATGATCCGGTTAAAATCTTCCGGAAGCGGAGCCTCAAACGCTTTCTTGCTCAGATACTCAAAAGGTTCCGAGAGTTTAGGAAATTCCAATCTATAAGAATGAAGAAGCTGAGAGCGAATCTGCTGAGAACCTCCGCCATATTTCGTATCTCCTAAAATCGGATGTCCGATGGAAGCCAGATGAGCACGAATCTGATGGGAACGTCCTGTGATTAATGTGACCTTTAATAATGTATACGTTCCGTTTGTCGCAAGCGGTTCGTATTTTGTCCGGATCGGAACCGCATCCTTCACTTCCATTTTAAAAATCTGAACCTTGTTGGCTGCTTCATCTTTTAACAACCATCCCTCGATGGTACGGCTGTCTTTCATCTCGCCCTTAACAATACATTGATAATACTTATGAATGCTGCGGTCACGAAAAACTTCCGAGAGCATCTGCAGACCTGCCAGAGACTTTCCGCAGGCCACAATACCGCTGGTATTGCGATCTAATCGGTTGCAGATCGACGGCCGGAAACTTCGCATGGAAACTTCTGTGATCGCTCCGGAGTCCAGAAGATAATCAATGAGATACTCGACAAGGGAAACATCACTTTCCTTTGCTTTTTGTGAAAGCATTCCACTCGGCTTATTGATCAGCACGATATGATCATCCTCATAGATCACATCCAGTTTCTTTTTCTGCACGTTCCGGATCTTCTGAACTTTTACCTCTGTGAAACCTGCAATGGTCTCATCGGATAAAAACAGCTTTACAACATCACCCTCTGCAAGCTTTTCTGCGCCTTCACACTTTTTACCATTCAGTGTAATATTCTTTTTCCGCATCATTTTATAAAAAAAACTCTTAGGTGCCAGATTCATATATTTCGCCAGAAATTTATCCAGGCGCTGACCGGCTTCATTTTTACCGATGGTAATTTCCTGCATATTTTCAGGTTCCTTTCCTATTTACATGGAGAGACCGAGAATCACTTTTGTGATATACTCCACACTTCCGTCATCATCCTCTTCTGTCAGATCTCTTAAAGATGCCAGACGATTCAGATAGTTCTTTTTCTCTACCATGATCTTTGCATTTCCGTCCAGTTTCCATCCGATCAGGATTTCATTGATGAATTTCTCGGCTTTTTTCGTATCAATACTCTTGTTCGGACAGAACATATAGATTCCGGTCGGGTGGATCACAGCTGCATCGATCGGCATGATGAGATCAGTATTTGTAATGATCAGATCATAAAATACCGTAAATTTTTCTCCATAAGGCTTAACTGCTTCATAAAAATCCTTCGGCGCAGTCTTGTATTTCCAGGAAACCAGCATCGGAGAAGCCAGGTTTGCCATCGGAAGAACGAGAAGGATCGCTGTGATCATCATCATCTTCTTCATGTCTTCCCATGTCACAAAAAAGCGACCGATCAGGATTGCAGCAATCACAACTGCAAAAATGGATACATTGCGGATCTGAGCTTTTTTATGTGCATCACGATAACCGTAATGTCCTTTTCTAATTTTATGTTTCATCAGAATCATACCCTCTTTTCGTGTGTAAGAATTCATTATTTGATAAATCGCATGATCAGATCGTGTGGAAGGAATTTACAGAGTATGTAAAAGCCTTTCATGACCGGTCCGGAGACAGAAATCTCCTTTCCCATCAAACTGTCATGGATCGCATGTTTCACAACCACTTCCGGCTGAGAAATCACTGCTTTTTTATAGAATGGCAATGATCTGCCATTTAGTGCATGATCAAAGAATTCGGTTTCTACCGAACCCGGACATACGGCTGTCACAGAGATCTTTCTGGTCCTTAATTCATGAGCAAGCGCTCTGCTGTAGCTTAATACATAGGACTTGGTAGCTGCATATACAGCAAATCCCGGCTGCGGAACAAATGCGGCTGCAGATGCAAACTGGATGATCCGGCTGTTGGCCGAAATATACGGAAGAACAAGCTCCGTTACTGCGGTCAAAGCCTCTGCATTCAGGCGGATCATGTTGGCAGACTCTTCCGGAGTCAAATCCCCAATATTGCCATACTTCCCACATCCGGCAGAATTTACCAGTATTTTTACATCTGGTTTCACCACTTCGAGCTCATTTTTCAAGATATTTAGGGAAACACCGTCTGTAATGTCAATTGCAAATTTGCGGATCTTCAGCGGGAGCTTCCCGTCGAACTCATCCAGACGGTCTTTTCTTCTGGCAATGACCCAGATTTCCGAAAGGCCTCCAAACCGATCAGCCAACTGATAGACCATCTCTCTTCCCATTCCGGAAGATGCGCCGGTCACGATCGCTATCTTCATAAACTTCATCAACCTTTCTTTTTGTGAACATTGCGAATGGTTTTCTTTTTAACCGGAGCCGTCTTTTTCTCAGGAGCTGTCTTTGGACGGCTGTAACCGGCATTTTTTGTATTTCTCGGGCGAATGAGACAATGCTTGTCAAAACCGATCAGGTCTTCTCTTCCGGCTTTTTTCAGCGCCTCATATACCAGATCGTAGTTTTTCGGATTGCGGTACTGAATGAGTGCTCTCTGCATCGCTTTCTCATGCGGATTCTTCGGTACATAAACCTCTTCCATCGTTCTTGGGTCCAGTCCTGTGTAGTACATGCAAGTGGAAATCGTAGACGGAGTCGGATAGAAATCCTGTACCTGCTCCGGCATATAACCCAGGTCTCTCAGATACTCAGCCAGTTCGATGGCCTCCTTGAGCGTAGAGCCTGGATGAGAGGACATCAGATACGGAACCAGATACTGCTCTTTTCCGATCTTCTGATTCATGGCTTTATATTCTTTAACAAACTGGTTATATACAGAAGCCTCCGGTTTTCCCATTCTCAGAAGGACCGGATCTGCCACATGCTCCGGAGCAACTTTTAACTGTCCGCTGACATGGTACTCGCAAAGCTCACGTAAAAATTCACGGCTCTTGTCTGCGAGAAGATAGTCAAATCGAATACCGGAACGAACAAAAACCTTTTTTACTTTCGGAAGTTCACGAAGTTTTCTAAGTAACTTAATATAATCTTTATGATCCGCGATCATATTTTGACAAGGCTTCGGGAACAGACACTGTTTGTTTGGACACGCGCCTCTCTCCAGCTGTTTCTTACATGCCGGGAAACGGAAGTTTGCAGTTGGGCCGCCGACATCGTGAATGTATCCTTTGAAATCCGGCTCTTCTGTCAGCATTTTTGCTTCTTCGATAATGGACTCATGACTGCGGACCTGAATGATACGTCCCTGATGGAAGGTAAGCGCACAGAAGCTGCATCCGCCAAAACATCCACGGTTGCTGATCAGACTGAATTTGACCTCACTGAATGCCGGGATTCCGCCAAGTGCATCGTAGCTCGGATGCCATTTTCTCATATACGGAAGCGCATAAACGTCGTCCATCTCCTGCATGGTAAGCGGTTTTGCAGGCGGATTCTGTACTACAAATAATTTATCTGTATACGGCTCACATAAACGCTTTCCGGATAATGGTCCGGCATTCTGATACTGAATAAAGAAACTCTCCGCATATTTGCGCTTATTGTCTCGGATATCGTAAAATTCCGGGAGCATGATCGCATCATATATTTTCTCACGGCTGTCTGTCTTATAGACGGTTCCTTCAATATAAGTAATGTCTTTGATATTGAGACCGGAGTTCAGGGCATCCGCAATCTCAACGATGGATTTTTCGCCCATTCCGTAGGAAAGCAGGTCTGCCTGAGAATCCAAAAGAATGGAACGTTTCACCTTGTTTGACCAGTAGTCATAGTGGGCCAGACGTCTTAAGCTGGCTTCAATTCCGCCTAAGATGATCGGAGAATTTTTATACGCGGAACGAATCAGATTGCAGTATACTACGGCCGCATAATCCGGACGTTTGCCCATCACTCCGCCCGGTGTATAGGAGTCTTTCTCTCTGCGGTGTTTGGATACGGAATAATGGTTTACCATGGAATCCATATTTCCGGCACTTACAAGGAAACCGAGGCGCGGCTCGCCAAGGATCATCACACTGGATTTATCTTTCCAGTCCGGCTGTGAAATGATGCCGACTTTATATCCGTGGGCCTCTAACAGACGGCTGATGATGGCAGGTCCAAAAGACGGGTGATCTACATAGGCGTCACCGATCACATAAACGAAATCACACTGGTCCCAGCCTCGCTTATCCATATCTTCTCTGCAAATTGGAAGAAAATCATGTAACATACTATCCCTCACTTTTATAATATCTCAAAATATGTCTCAATGAAGCCATCTGCCAGTTCCAGCTTCTCCGGCTTCATATGTTTTGAAAAATCATCTTCAACAGCAATGACTTGCATTCCGGCTCTCTTTCCGGCTGTGATCCCTGCCGGAATATCTTCGAACACCAGACATTCTGAAGGTTCTACGCCAAGTCTTCTTGCCACTTCCAGATAAATATCCGGTTCCGGCTTACCGGCTTTTACCTCACAGGCCGTAGTGATCACGTCCAGATAATCGCCAATCTGTAATGACTCGACAACCGCATCTACCATATCGCGTCCGTTGCTGGTGGCAATTCCAGTGCGAATATTGCATTCTTTGCAATACTTTAAAAATTCAAGAACGCCCTGTTTTAACGGAACCTCATAACGATATTTATCGATGGACATCTGTGTCCAGCAGGCTTTGATTTCATCTAAAGATAACGGGATCTCAAAGCGGTCTTTGAAATATACAGCGGTCTCTGAAAAACTCATTCCTTCGATGGACTTCTGAAGATCCTCCGGACAATCGTAACCGAAACGTCCCAGAAATTCGATATCAATCTGCTTCCACATCCACATGGAATCAACCAAAGTACCGTCCAGATCAAACAGCATCGCTTTTTTTCCATCTAATAATTTCTTTATCATAAATCGTTTAACCACTCCAATTCTTCGGCTGTCAGAGAACGGTATTCTCCCGGTTTCAACGTTTCATCCAGCGTTAATGGTCCCATGGTCAGGCGCTTTAAAAACATGACCGGACATCCGACTGCTTCCATCATACGCTTTACTTGATGGAATTTGCCTTCCCGGATTGTCAACTTAACCTCTGAAATCTGCTTTCCATCCTCTTCTTTTCTGCTCAGGATCTTTAGGGCAGCCGGAAGACATTTTAAACCGTCCGGGAGAAGAATTCCCTCTGCAAATTCTGACACTGCAGAATCCGGTACAGAGCCTTCACAGACCGCATAGTAAATCTTGTCCACATGCTTTTTCGGAGCCAAAAGCCGATGTGCCAGCGGTCCGTCATTGGTAATTAGAAGAAGTCCTTCCGTATCAATATCCAGACGTCCGACCGGAAAGAGATCCTTTCGGTTTTTACCGTCGATCAGATCAATCACGGTCTGATATCGATTGTCCTCTGTGGCAGAAACAACGCCCTGTGGCTTGTTTAACATATAATATTCCATTGTCACATAAGCAACCAAATTTCCGTCAAATACAATGGTGTCGGTCTCCACGTTTACTTTCGTGTCCGGCTTCTTCGTGATCACGCCATTGATCTGAATCCGTCCTTTTCTGGCCGCTTCTTTTATCTGGCTTCTGGTTCCCTTTCCCATGTCTGCCAGATATTTATCCAGACGCATTTCTTTTCCCACAGGCAAAACTCCTCCATTTTTATACTATCTTCCCTATCATACCAAAATTCGAAAAAAAGTACAACCGGTATCAAAATTTTCATAAATTTCACATCTGGGACATACACTGAACTAACGTTTCCATCTGAGGATTTCCATGAAGCAGTTTCGTTCTGTTATTTTATTTCTTTTGTTAATCCCGATGCTGATTTTCTCTGCCGAAGTGACTGAAGGGGCAAGACAGGGGCTTTTACTCTGGTACAACTCTGTCGTACCCGCACTCTTCCCTTTTATGATGCTTTCAGGCCTCATCGTATCCGGAGGCGGAATTGCCCAGATCATGAATCCATTTTACCGGATTCTGCATCCACTTCTTGGACTGTCACGGGAAGGATGCTATGTGCTGATTTCCGGACTCCTGTGCGGATATCCGATGGGAGCCAAAATTTGTGCAGAATTTGTTAATGACGGGAGAATCTCTTTGTCCGAAGGAAGATTTCTTATGGCTGTCTGCAATCATCCAAGTCCCATGTTTATCCTGGGATATGTGTACCCATGGTTTGCAGACCAGATACGAATTCCTGTACTTTTGCTTACCATATACGCTCCGATTCTTCTTTTGGCAGTCATTGCCAAGAATCGATATCCTTTAGAATCCAAGCAGAACTTATCAAACTTCTCGAATTCAGTTCGACAAAGTGCTTCGGGAGCAGATGAAACCATTCTCTCATCGATAGAAGTATTATGTAAGATCGGAGGATATCTGGTATTATTTTCCATTGTGATCGTCTTTATCCGAAAGTTTTTCTTTCTTCCATCTGTTATAAAACTGTTTGCGATCGGAATCATGGAAATGACTACGGGAATCCGTGAATTTGGAACATTCGCAAACCGAACAGCAGCGTATACTGCTTCTGTCGCAGCTTTGACATTTGGCGGACTTTCCGGTATCTTTCAGACAAAATCCGTTTTAGGAAAACAAAAAAGGACCGGACTTTCCATCCGGTCCTACATAGTCTGGAAAACTGCCCACGCACTGTTATCTGCCGGGCTTGCTTATCTTCTATGTACTCTTGATTAAGCTTCCTCTTCTGTTTCCTCTACAACGATGCTTCCGGACAGTTCCTGTCTGTTGGAAGAAACGATATCGTAGCTGGACTTCATGGAGTTCATGAACGCGTCAAAACGTCCCTGAGCGCCTTCCATGGAGTGTGTGATGATTGTCTGAAGGCTCTTTAACATCTCATCTGTGTACTGGATGGAACCCTGACGGATATTGTTTGCATCGTTTACAGCATTATCAATGATCGCCTGCGCCTGTGCCTGTGCCTGCTCGATCACTTCGTTGGCATGGGCATATGCTCTCTGCATGATCTCGTGTTCATTGACCATCTCGCTTGTCTGAGCTGTTGCCTCATCTAACATCGCGTCAGCTTTGGAACGTGCATCGGAGAGGATCGCCTCCTGATTGCTGATGATCTTCTGATACTGCTTGATCTCATCCGGAATACGGAGACGAAGTTCTACTAAAAGTTCGTCTAACTCTTCTTTATTTACAATGATCTTTGTTGTAGATAACGGCTGGAACTTGCAGCTGTCGATATATTCTTCAATTTCAGTGATTAACTGTTCAATTCTGCTCATAGTGATTTATTCCTTTCCTTTGATCTTACCTTCGAATTTTTTCTTTACTTCCGCTTCCACATAAGGTGTCACGAACTGGGAAATATCGCCGCCGTAAGCCGCCACTTCTTTTACAGAACTGGAGCTAAGGTATGCATATTTTAAATCGGTTGTCAGGAAAACCGTGTCGATCTCCGGATTGATCACATGGTTCAGCTGTGCGATCTGGAGCTCGTACTCGAAGTCTGTAACGGCTCTCAGACCACGTACCATGGCCTTTGCATCGTTCGCTTTCGCAAAATCAACCGTGAGGCCGCCAAAACACTGTACCTCGACATTCGGAATATGTTTTGTAACCTCTTTTAACATATTAACACGTTCTTCGGTAGAAAACAATGGAGTTTTCGCACTGTTTCCGAGAACGGCAATGATCAGATGGTCAAAGAGTTTGGATGCACGCTCTATCACATCGATGTGTCCAAGAGTTACCGGGTCAAAACTGCCCGGATAGATTGCTTTTTTCATAATCGTATCTCCGGTTTCTTCAGTTTTCGTCTGACTCCAGAGCTTTCATCAAAAAGACATGTTTGTTTGTCTTATACTCTTTTGTACGGACGATTTCGTAGCCCATCGGGCCGGCCCAGGAAAAATCGGTTCCCAGGGATGCCTCCACGATGAAAAGTGTATCTTCATCGGCAAGGCTGGAGTTGCAAAATGTCTCCATCACATGCTGTTCCAGTTCACGGTCATATGGCGGATCCATAAAAACAAGATCAAACTTCTTACCGTTTCTTTCCAGCATCCTCAGACCGGAAACTACATCGCTGTTCATAACCATCGCTTTCTCTTCCAGTCTAGTCGTTTTTAAATTATCACGGATACATGCGACCTGACGACTTCCGTTGTCAATGAACACGGCTTCCTTTGCACCGCGGCTCAATGCCTCAATACCAATGGCTCCGCTTCCTGCGAAAAGATCCAGGAAAGTCGCTCCGTAAAGATCATTGTTGATCATATTAAATAATGTCTCTTTTATACGGTCCTGGGTCGGTCTGGTATCCATGCCCTCTACCGTTTTCAATTGCAGCCGTCTGGCGCTTCCTGCAATAACTCTCATAATTCACCTCATTATATTGTTCCATTATAATCGGAAAAGAAAGGATATACAAGCAAATTTTTGTATAAAATCACGACCAATGAAAAATCCCTCCCGCCAGAGATTCCGACGAAAGGGATTTGTTTCTTTTATTTATGGCTTATTTGCCTGCCATCTGTCTTTCCTGCGCTTCGATCATTTTCTTAACCATATAACCACCGACACTGCCGTTCTGAGCAGATGTGAGGTTACCGTTGTAACCATTAGAAAGCGGTACGCCGATCTCGTTCGCAACCTCCATTTTGAAACGGTTCATTGCCTCTTTTGCCTCAGGTACTACCACACGGTTGTTATTAGAAGAATTGTTATTAGACATATTTAACGCCTCCTTTTTTGTGTCGCCGCGTTTTTGGCGGCTGTTTTTTGTTACACTCCTATTATGGTCGTGCAATAAAATAATACACTAGAAGGTTTTTCGAAAATTGTCATATTTATGAAGAGGCTGAAATCCGTTTTTATTCATTTAAACATAAAAAAGCACAAAGATTTCCGCGTTTATCTGCAGTTCTTCTATGTGAGAACAAAAGATCCGGATTACAATAAGTACAAATGTCTGTTACAGAAATTTGCTCTTCCGGAACTCCTGCCTCTTTCAATACGATTCGATTGGCTTCCCATAAATTCAGCTGATATTTTCCGTTTGTTTTTTTATAAAACAGGCTGTCATGATGGCATTCTGCAAATGCTGCGCGAAACTGATCGATCACTTCCTCGCCAACTTCATAACAGTCCTGACAGATGCTCGGACCAATACATGCAACAACATCCGCCGGATTTGTGCCAAATGCTTCTTTCATACGATTCAGAGTTTCTCTGCCCATGCGATTGACAGTTCCTCTCCAGCCGGAATGGGACAATCCAATGGCTCTGTTTTTCGTATCTGCAAAATATAACGGGACGCAGTCAGCAAAGAAAGTAACTAATGTCACTCCCGGAATGTTAGTGATCAGACCGTCCACATCACGGTAATCGCGGTCAGAGATCACACCTTTTCCAAAATCTATCTCGGAAACCAGGCGTACATTGGTAGTATGAGTCTGCCATGTCACCACCATGCGGTTCATATCCACTCCGAGTGCATCTGCCATACGTCGGTAATTTTCCTTTACAGCCTCCGGATCATCTCCTCTGGTAAAAGAAAAATTCATAGTCGCAAACGGTCCTTCACTGACTCCTCCCATACGGGTAGAAAATGCATGAGTGACCATATTGGTTTCTTCTAAAGAAGGAAATGACAGCCAAGTCACTCCCTCATTCTGTTTTTCAATTAAAAGTGGCTCTGTATTTTTTCGGTTCCAGCTGTACATCGACTGTCTCCTTTCAAAATGCATTTTTAATATAAGTAATAGATGCTCCGTTCACACCGGCGGCATCAAATCTGCACGGGGTCTCTTCCGGATAACGCTTTTGATACAGATAAATCTGTGCCACCCGCCGAACCTGTGCAGCTTTTCTGGCATCAATAGCCTCCAGTGCATTTCCGGCAGAGTGGGAACCACGGTATTTTACCTCAATAAATACCAGGTACGCTCCGTCACGCGCAATAATATCAATCTCTCCGCTTCTGCAACGGAAATTTAATTCGAGAATTTCAAATCCCTGATTTTGTAAAAAGGCAGCCACCTGTTGTTCATAATGGCTGCCGGTGCTTCTATTATTTCTCGCTTTCAACACTTCCTAAAATATTTTTTAAAAAAGTCATTCTGTGGATCGGAGTCGGACCAAATTCACGGATCGCGGCTGTATGGGCTGCGGTACCGTATCCTTTATGTTTTGCGAAGCCGTATTCCGGATAAATCTGATCGTATTCCACCATCATATGATCCCTTGTCACTTTCGCAAGGACACTGGCGGCTGCGATGGATACACTCTTGGCATCGCCCTTGATGATCGGAACCTGATGAATATGGATTCCCGGAATCGTTACTGCGTCGTTTAAGAGTACTTCCGGTACAACCTGCAGACCTTTGATCGCCTCTCTCATCGCCTCATAAGTAGCCTGAAGAATGTTGATCTCATCAATTCTTCCCGGGCTGACTATTCCAACGCTCCATGCGACAGCTTTTTCCTTTACTTCTAAAAACAACTCTTCTCTGCGTTTTTCAGACAGCTTTTTCGAGTCATTGAGATATAAAATGACCTCGTCTTTCGGTAAGATCGCGGCTCCTGCAACCACAGGACCTGCCAGCGGACCTCTTCCTGCTTCATCGATTCCGCAAATAAGGGCACAGTCTTCATACTGACGCTCATACTCCTTCATGGCTTCCAGGCGAAGCAGCTCTTTCTCCAGACGGTCTCCTTTTAATGTACGTGCCATACTATTCTCCTGTGACAGTTACCGGAGGCATTTCCAATGTAATGCGGCCCAGTTTTCCGCCTCTGAAATCATCTAACAACAACTTTGATGCTCTGGCAATATCAAATCCGCCGCCCTTTGTCAGACATGCTCTGGATTCTGCGATCGCCTCCAGCACTTCATACTGTTTCTTTCCTTCTTCCTCAATCTTGTAATGCTCGGAAAGAAGACCCGGATGAAGTCTGGAAAGGAATGTCACAAGCTCACCTGCCAGCTCTTCTTTATTTAAAATATCTTCGTTAATCGATCCTAAAAACGCCAGCTTCAGACCAACTTCCTGGTCTTCGAACTTCGGCCACAAAATACCCGGAGTATCTAACAGTTCCACCTGCTTATTCAGACGGATCCACTGGTTTCCTTTTGTGACACCCGGTTTGTTTCCTGTCTTAGCGGCAGCCTTTCCTGCAAAACTATTGATAAATGTGGATTTACCCACGTTCGGAATTCCAACTACCATCGCTCTGACCGGACGGTTTAAAATGCCGCGTCTTCTGTCTCGCTCAATTTTTTCTTTACATGCTTCCTGAATGACTCCATTGATCTGCTTTAAGGTTGCTTTGCTGCGGGCATCGATCTTCATAACCTGAAAGCCTTTTTCTTTGAAGAAATTACTCCATGCAGCGTTTGCGCCTTCTGAAGCCAGATCTGCTTTATTCAGTAAGATCATACGCGCTTTGCCTTTCCCAAGTACATCAATGTCCGGATTGCGGCTGGAGAGCGGCGCACGGGCATCGACAAGCTCAATAATCAGATCGATCAGTTTAATATCTTCCTGCATGGCACGTTTGGCCTTGGTCATATGGCCCGGATACCATTGAATATTCATCACGTACCTCCTATTAGTGGATCAGCCCAAACTCTTCAATAGGCTGAAATTTCAACCATACTTTTCCGGTTAACTGGTCTCGTTTTATCATACCAATTCCGGAAAAACGACTGTCCTCGCTGGACTCACGGTTATCACCAAGAAGAAAATACTCATCTTCCCCTAATTCAACCGGATATTCTGCAATACCGGCGATCGTCGCCTGTCCAAGCGGATCTTCTGTATCTAAAGGCTTTCCATCGATGTAGACCAGATTATTTTTAATCTGAACTGTTTCTCCCGGTAGCCCAATGATTCGTTTCATATTGTATGAGGAGTTCTCTTTTTCAAATACTGCGATATCGTATCTCTCAGGCGTTCCCAGATCATACTGAATGCGGTTTACCAATACGACATCACCGGAACTCAGTACCGGATTCATCGAACTTCCGCTTACTTCGATACGGCTTCCTACAGAATATACAAGATAACATGCAAATGCGACGACAACGATAATATCGACAACCCAGTTTACCAGAGTCTGGATCGCACTTTCTTCCGGCTCCTGATAAAATTCCATACTCCTCACCTCCGTTCGGATTAGATGAAAAAAAGGGACAATTTTCATTGTCCCTTCAAATCCGCCAAATGAATTATCTTACTAACTCTTTAACCTTAGCAGCTTTACCTACGCGGTCTCTTAAGTAGTTAAGTTTCGCACGACGTACTTTACCTCTTCTAACTACTTCGATGTTCTCTACTGCCGGAGAGTGAAGCGGCCATGTCTTCTCAACACCGATACCGTTGGAGTTCTTTCTTACTGTGAAAGTCTCACGAACGCCACCGTTCTGTCTCTTAATAACTGTGCCCTCGAAAACCTGGATTCTTTCGCGGTTACCCTCTTTGATCTTAGCAAATACTCTTACAGTATCACCTACGTTGAAGCTCGGGATTTCTGCTTTTAACTGACCAGCTTCAATATTCTTAATAATCTCGTTCATCTCAGTGAACCTCCTAAATTTTATTCGATGTTCTTACGCACTAGGATTTCTATGCCAGCGGAACATCTCTCTTATTTCACAATTTGGAATTATAACATATGTTTCAATATAATGCAAGTACTAATTGTACTAATTTTTGTGTTTTTTTGTAATTTTTTCCCAATCCATACGGAAGAAATGCGTGGACATGAAAATTGAACACAGCATCCATCCTACCGGGAACGCAAATGCGATCAAACGGAAATTTCCCGGGAACACTCTGGATATCAAGAACAGATAAATCTGGCGCACCACAACCTGAGAAAACAGCAGATAATACATCGGTGTCTTTGCATCACCGGTACCTCTCAATGCGCCTGCAAGCACCTGATTAAAGCAGCAGAATGCCATGAAACATAGATTCTGACGTAAAGTCAAAACACCGTAATAGATCACTTCCGGTTCTCTGTTAAACAACGCTACCATCTGCGGTGCAAAGATCCAGAGTGTGATACAGCAGATCGCTGTAAAAAGGATCGCCATGGACAGTGCCTTGATACTTCCTTCTTTGGCACGTTTGGTATCCTTTGCTCCGACATTCTGTCCGACAAACATCGTGGCAGCGCTTCCCATGCTCTGCATCGGAAGAAAGATAAACTGGTCGATCTTTGAATAACAGCTCCAGCCGGCCATACAGGCTGATCCAAAGGCATTTATATAAGAATGAACAAAGACATTGGAAAATGCTGTCAGGGACTGCTGAATGCCTGTAGGAAGTCCTACCACCAGAATTCGTTTTACAATGTCCAGATCCAGACACAGTCCTTTTGGATCAAAACGGTAGCTTTCTGTACAGCGGCTCAAAAGCAGCAGTACCAGGAAAGCAGACACAAACTGAGAAATGATCGTAGCCATCGCCACGCCTGCAATTCCCATGTCGAATACCAGCACGAGTATCAGATCCAGTACAATGTTCATAATACTGGAAAAGATCAAAAACATCAGCGGTCGTCTGGAATCGCCTACCGCTCTTAAAATACCGCTTCCCATATTATATACGAGAAGTCCGGAGATTCCGAGGAAGTAAATTCTCAGATATTGAGCTGACAATGGCAAAACATCTTCCGGAGTTGCCATCAGACGAAGCATAAACGGGGTCATAACATAGCCCAGGATCGTAAAAACGATTCCAAACAGGAACGTCAAAGACATGGTGGTCTGAACGGACTTGTAAAGCTTTTCATTGTCATGTGCACCGTAACACTGGCTGATGATCACACTGGCACCGATGGAAACACCATTGAAAAATTTCACCAGTGTATTGCAGATACTGGTTGTGGAACCAATGGCAGCCAGAGCCTGCGTTCCGACAAAGTTGCCGACGACAAGACTGTCTACGGTATTGTAAAGCTGTTGGAAAAGATTTCCGAGCAGCAGCGGAATGGCATACAGGATCAATAACTTAATAATTGGTCCATGAGTCATGTCCGTGTCTTTGGATTTCGTTATTCTTGCACCCACGGGACATCATCTCCTCTTTTGTATTACAAATATTACTCTGTATCCTCAGAAACATCAGCATTTGCTTTTGCTTCTGCCTCAGCGGCTTTCTCTGCCAACAGCTGATTTAAAAATTTCTTCTCTTTTTTAGAAAGAAAGGCGTCCTCTAAAAGCTCCGGTCTGCGCTCCAGTGTTCGGATGATCGACTGTTCTCTGCGCCATTTCTCCACGTTTGCATGATGTCCGGAAAGAAGGATCGGCGGAACCTGTTTTCCCATAAATACTTCCGGTCTTGTATACTGCGGATATTCCAGCAGATTATCATGGAAGGATTCAAATTCGGCAGAAACATGATTATTTAATACACCCGGAACCAGTCTGGAAATGCAGTCGATCATCATCATTGCCGGCAGTTCACCGCCCGTAAGAACGTAATCACCTGCGGAGAGATAGTCCGTTGCGATCATCTCCAGCACACGCTCGTCAATGCCCTCGTAGTGTCCGCAAAGGAACACAAGGTCATCTTCCTTGGCAAGATCTTCTGCGATCTTCTGGTTGAATACACGGCCCTGCGGTGTCATATAGACCACGCGCGGCTTATGACCGATCTTTTCTACCAGCGCTTCATAAGCACGGTAGATCGGTTCTGCCTGCATCACCATTCCTGCTCCGCCGCCATACGGATAATCATCGACTTTACCGTGACGCTCCAGTGTATAATCGCGGATATTGATCACATCAAAAGAAAGAAGGCCTTTTTCTGTGGCACGTCCGAGGATGCTGGTATTCAGACCATTGGAGACCATCTCCGGAAATAACGTTAAAACATGAAAATTCATCGCTTCCTCCTACAGATCCAGCAGACCGTCCAGAACGTGTACAAGCATCTCTCCCTTTTCAAGATCCACATTCAGGATGCAGTCCTTGATAGCAGGAAGCAATACTTCTTTTCCGGAAGCCATTTTTACAATGTAGACATCATTGGCGCCTGTCTGAAGCACATCCTGCATGATGCCAAGCGTTTCGCCCTCATCAGTCACAACAGTCAGTCCGATCAGATCCACGATAAAGTTTTCATCCGGACTTAATTTCACAGCCTGGTCTCTTGTGATAAGAAGGTCTTTCTGACGCCACATCTCAACATCATTGATATTATCAAATCCTTTGAACTTCAGAATGACCATGTTCTTAAAGAACTTGACACTCTCTACATTCAAAGTCTTATGTTCTTTTCCTGTATCTAAAATTACGGTTTTCAGTTTTTTGAAACGATTCATATCATCCGTTGTCGGGAATACTTTCACTTCACCACGTACACCGTGTGTGGATGTAATAACTCCAACCCGTAATAAATTTTCCATGGAAACCTCCAATAAATTAAAAATAGAGCTGCAATCAAATCACTCTGACCGCAGCTCTTTTCTGTTACTGAATCTCAACGATTACTTTTTTATCCATCTTGGAAGAAGCTGCCTTCACTACAGAACGGATTGCTTTTGCGATACGTCCCTGCTTACCGATTACTTTACCCATATCATTGGATGCAACCTTCAGCTCGATAATGATTTCATCTTCTTTCTCGGATTCTGTAACCACAACCTCGTTTGGATTATCAACCAGTGCCTTGGCGATAACTTCAACCAATTCCTTCATAGACAACCTCGTAATTATTCTGTGATACCAGCTACCTTTAAGAGCTTGCCAACTGTCTCTGTCGGCTGAGCACCTGTTGCTAACCATTTCTTAGCTGCTTCTTCGTTGAATTTGATTGTGCTCGGGTTTGTGTTCGGATCATAGTAACCAACTTCCTCGATGAAGCGACCATCTCTCGGGCTTCTGGAATCTGCTACAACGATTCTATAAAACGGTGCTTTCTTCTGACCCATTCTTCTTAATCTCATCTTAACTGCCATGATAAATTTCCTCCTAAAATTAAATAAGTATTTGTTTTTGTACTAAAAAATATATCAGCTATGCTCTGTCGCATTTGCTTTCATAAGTTTGTTTAGAACGGCATTTTGAATTTGCCGCCCATCAGGTTTCCAAGACCGCCAAGTCCGCCCATTCCTTTGCGTTTTCCGGACATCATACCGGACATCTGCTTCATCATCTTTCTGGACTGTTCGAACTGTTTTACGAGTCTGTTTACCTCAGCGATATCCACACCTGCACCTTTTGCAATTCGTTTCTTTCTGGATGGATTTAAAAGGTTTGGATTTGCCCTCTCCTCTTTTGTCATGGAAAGAATGATCGCTTCGATACGGTTCATGGACTTCTCATCGATCTCAACATCTTTTAACTGGTTCATACCCGGCATCATGCTCAGGATACTGTTCATACCGCCCATTTTCTTGATCTGGTTGGTCTGTTCCAGGAAATCATTGAAATCGAACTCTGCTTTGCGAAGCTTCTGAGTCATCTCTTTCGCTTTCGCTTCGTCAACCTCAAGCTCTGCCTTCTCGATCAGAGAAAGGATATCACCCATTCCGAGGATTCGGGAAGCCATACGGTCCGGATAAAACTGTTCCAAGTCGGAAAGTTTCTCACCCATACCAACGTAGAGGATCGGTCTTCCTGTTACCGAACGAATCGAAAGTGCCGCACCACCTCTTGTGTCGCCATCCAGCTTTGTAAGGATTACACCGTCAACACCGATCTTCTCATTGAAGGTTCCGGCTACGTTTACAGCATCCTGACCTGTCATAGCATCGACAACAAGGATGGACTGGTGTACTTCTACAGCCTCTTTGATATTTACAAGCTCATCCATCATCGATTCATCGATCTGGAGTCGGCCTGCGGTATCTAAGAATACCAGGTTGCAGCCTTCTTTCTTTGCATGTTCAATGGCTGCTTTTGCAATATTGACCGGGGACTGGTTGTCACCCATAGAGAAAACCGGAACTCCGACTTTCTCGCCGTTTACCTGCAACTGCTTAATAGCAGCCGGACGGTAAACGTCACAGGCCACGAGAAGAGGCTTTCTGCCTTTTGCCTTAAACTTACCTGCAAGCTTTGCAGTTGTCGTTGTCTTACCAGCACCCTGAAGACCGATCATCATAATGACTGTGATCTCATTCTGCGGTTTTAAGGCAATCTCTGTGGTCTCAGAACCCATAAGCTTTACGAGTTCCTCATTTACAATTTTTATAACCATCTGTCCCGGAGTTAAGCTGGAAAGAACATCCTGTCCAACTGCACGCTCCTGTACAGAATTTACAAACTGCTTTACAACTTTAAAACTTACATCCGCTTCCAAAAGAGCCATTTTGACTTCTTTCAGCGCAGCCTTTACGTCAGCTTCAGTCAGACGACCTTTGCCTCTCAAGTTCTTAAAGACATTTTGCAGTTTATCAGCTAAGCTTTCAAATGCCATTTAGCGTCTCCCTTAAAGGTTAGAGCCTTCCAATTTCCTCAGACAGTGCCTCTATCTGATCGATCAGGCTTTTATCGCCGGTTCGCTTGTAGGCTCCAGCCAGTTCTTTGATTTCTCCAACCATCTGTTTTGTCTGGTTGAATTTCTGAACAAGCTTCAGTTTCTCTTCGTAGCCGGCCAGGATCTTGTTACACCGCTTTACCAGGTCATGAACACCCTGACGGCTAATCCCCTGCTCTTCGGCTATTTCACTGAGGGACATATCGTTGAACACAACACCCTCGTAGATATTTCTCTGATGCTCTGTCAGCAGTTCGCCGTAGAAATCATACAGCAAACCCTGTTCCACAATTTTTTCCATATCATGTCACCTGTAGCATCATACTACATACATTTTTATTTGTCAAGCATTTTTGCTTGACGTCAAGTGTTTTTCTTGACAATGACATTATATAGAAAAAGCAAACCGCCGTCAAGTGAAATCACTTGACGGCATGTTTTTAATTTAAAACAATTATCTCGTTTCTGTCTTCAGCTTGATCGTCTTCCACTTACCACTCTTATATCTTGCGAATACAAGGGCTGTTCGAAGAATCTGGTCACATGCAAGAGCAACCCATGCACCATAAAGCCAGAGACTTGTTCTTACTAGGATCATTGCAACGAACGGACGAACCAGAAGTACGGTAATAAATGTAATTCTTGCAGTTGTCTTTGTATCGCCTGCACCGCGAAGGCCGCCTGCTATGATAAACTGAGAGCCCTGGAACGGCTGCAGCAATGCAACAAACAGCATAATGTGTCCGCCGATACGGATGATTTCCGGATCGCTATTGTAAAGTCCGACAATCTGTTTACCAAACAGTGCAAAGACTGCTGCAAGGCACATGGAAACACAGAATCCGACGGTACGTGTACGGCTTGTATAAGCCTGAGCCATATCCGTACGTCTCTTTCCAAGAGACTGACCCATCAAAGATGTGGCCGATACCGCAAACGCCTGACCACTCATGAACGACAATGCCTGGATGTTCATACATACCTGATGTGTTGCGAATGCGGTAGTTCCAAGAGAAGCAACCGTTTTCGCATAAAGGATCATGCCGGCTCTCATGACAAGCTGTTCGCCCATTGCAGGAAGTCCGATACCGAGCATATCTGTCAAAACAACTTTATCCGGACGGAAACCACGTTTTAATTCCAGTTTCAGGAATCCATTTCCTTTTAAAATCACATATGCAGCAATGATGAACGCTACAAACTGACCGATCACAGTCGCCAGGGAAGCTCCTGCAACTCCCATCTCCGGGAATCCAAGATTACCGTAGATCAACAGCCAGTTAAATACAACATTGACCAGATTGGCAGTCATATTGTACATCATGCAGGTTCTTGAATCGCCGACGGCACGCAGAGATGCTGTAATCGTCGTTGTGAGCGCCATGGTAATAAAGCCAGCCATCTGAATCTGAAGATAAATGGTGGCCATCTGGGCAACCGCCTCTTCTTCTGCTCCCATAAATACAACCATCGGACGTGCAAACAAAACGCCAAGAACCGACATAATCAACGTTGCGCAGAAAGTAAACAACAAACCCTGACGAACCACGAGATTGGCTTTTTCGTGATTACCTTGTCCTTTATATCGTGCAACGAGAGCCGTAACACCTGTATTCATCGCAACAAATGCAGTCATCAGTAAGAACTTCGGCTGAGTCGTCAGACCTACCGCTGCAAGCGCCTGTGTACCAAGCTGTGGATTGGCCGTTCCGCCCATGGAGCCAACCATCATAAGATCGACCATGGATACCAGCTGTGTCAGCAAAAGTTCCACAAAGCTTGGCCATGCGATACGGATAATGTCTTTATATAATTCTTTTGACTGAACTCCTTCCGGAAGTTTCTTATCAACCTTTAAATCACCGGATAACATTTCGTCACCATACGGAAGACGATCCAGTGTTGTCTGCAGCCTCTCATTTGTTTTCATGATTTACCCCTTTCTATCATGCAAACAGTTCATTTGTATTGCCTAAATCATAACCTAATAATTCCACTTTATATAATATTCATTTTCATCTCCGCCAAGATAAAACTGATCTTCAGATACAAAAATCATTGATGTAAAATATTTACCAAAAATATCATATACTTCAAACTCATGAAAACCATCCGGATTCACACCGATATACTGTAAATAACCATCCGTTTCAGGAATTGCATCCACCGTATATGTGGTAAAACCTTTCAGTCCATCCATGTCAATACTTTTCTCATCTTCTATCCCCTGATAAAACCAAGTACCGCTGCTAATTGCGTAATTCTCTACCTTCACATCTTCCGGTGCAATTGTTTCCCATGTGATTTCCGCTTTCGCAGCTTCTTCCATTTTGATAGTCTCTGCTGTTTCGGTCACGATTTCAGCTGTTGTCTCTTCGATAGCAACTGTAGTTTCCGGTGCCAGTGTCGTTTCAGCAGCAGCCGGAGCAGTTTCTTTCCCACATGCAGTAATCACAGCACATAGTAGAAGCATTGCTGCCGCATAACGATTCATTTTCTTTTTCATGTCAAAAACCTCCCAGATGTCTTACATTATCCCTAACAGATATTGTAACACAATCGGGAGGTCCCTTCAAATATTTATGATATGTTTTTACGTATTTTTTATTACATCATCTTCTGAAGAAGGATTCTAAACAGTAAGAGGAATCCACCATACGCAGCAAGGACGCAAAGAAGTACTTTTAGTACTGTCATGCTGATAAAGCCACCGACGAGAATGCCTACATACAAAAAGAGAAACATCGCATAGCCGGAATATGCCCAGCATTTAGTACCGATCAGTTGATTTCTTTCATCATTTTCATAAAGTGCGCGTTCTTTCTTCAACTCAGGATTTCTCAAAATCCGAATGTTTTTTATGATCGTAATCATGCCGGCTGCGATCAGACCGCCTCCAATTCCGGTGTAGAAACCGTTTATGAAAGACAGATCATCTGTCGTTGCCTTATATAAAGTAGGAATCCGGTCTCCATACAAAAGAGCAACCACAAGAGCTACAAAACCAAGAAGCATAATTCCTGCACTGATTCCAATTCTCATCTTACAACGCTTATCATATTCTCTTGTACTTCCGTTAAAACTGTTCGTTAAGATCATAATCATTCCTCCTCATCAAATAAAAAAATATCTTCAATACTGCATGAAAAATACCTGGCGATTTTATGAGCTAAAATCAATGATGCATTATACTTACCATTTTCTAATGAAATAATGGTCTGTCTTGTAACCCCCACAGCCTCTGCCAAATCCTCTTGCCTGATTTTGTTCTGCTTTCTCAATTCTTGAATCCGATTTTTCATTGAAATCCCTTCTTTCTCCCAGTGGACCTATCTAATTAATATGTATGTAAAATCCCCTTTACATTTATGAGTATAGTACACTTTACATTGTATGTCAAGTATATTTTACATTTATTATTTTTCTATATTTTCATTTTATTAAAAATACGTTATACTTATTTCGTAGGCATTAATCTGAGTTTTTAGTAGTATGAAGGAGACTCACACATGAAAACCTTATGGAACTTAACGAAAGAGGCAACCAGATACAAAGGACTTTATATTCTGGCCATTCTCGCAACATTTGGACTTACGATTATCAATCTGACTGCGCCGAAGATTCTATCATCCATGACCGGTATTGTAGGAAATGGTGTTGATCAGACTGCGTTAGCGCAGATTTCTAATTTAGCAGCTGCTCTGTTTCTGCTCTACTTACTCCGCATTCTCTTCCGGTTTATGAGCAGCTATCTGTCACACAAAGCAGCCTGGTATCTGGTAGGTGATCTAAGAAGCAGACTATATCACAAATTGCAGAGTCTTGATTTAGGCTTCTTTCACAATAAACAGACCGGTGACCTTATGAGCCGTGTGATTAATGATACCAGAGATTTTGAACTTTTATATGCTCATATCATTCCGGAGATGATCACAAATGTTGTGACATTTTCCGGCGTCCTGATCATCCTGCTTTCTATCAACTGGAAACTGGCACTGATCACTTGCTGTCCAATTCCACTTATTTTATTTTCCGGTGTGATTTTTGCTAAAAAAGTTCGTCCATACTTTAAAGCAAATCAAAAGTCTGTTGGTGAATTAAATGCACAGCTTCAGGACAGTCTCTCCGGACTGCACGAAATCCAGTCTTTCGGTCAGGAATCATATGAAAGCAAAAAAATGGATTTGAAAATATATGAACAGGTACGCGCCATGCTTCGAGCGCTTCGGGCCAGTGCAGTCTTCCATCCTTGCGTAGAGTTTCTATCTTCGGCTGGAACGATCCTAGTCGTGTTCTTTGGCGGACACCTGGCTTATGCAGGACAGCTCTCCGTGGAAGATATTGTGGCTTTTGTACTTTACTTATCACTGTTTTATGCACCTGTATCCGGCCTTGCAACCTTGCTCGAAAACCTGCAGCAGTCTCTGGCCGGTGCGGAACGTGTTACATTGATCCTCGACACACCGTCTGCGATCCAGAATTCACCGAATGCAGTCGAGTTAAAGCATGTCGAGGGTGCCATCTCATTTGAACACGTAAGTTTCCATTACAGCAATGAGATTCCTGTATTGAAAGATATCTCCTTCTCCTGTAAACCGGGAATGATGGTTGCCCTTGTTGGACCAACCGGAGTCGGCAAAACAACAACTACGCAGCTCATTTCACGTTTTTATGATCCGGTAAAAGGACGTATTCTTGTAGATGGACATGATATCAAAGATGTGACATTGGAAAGCCTCAGACAAAATATTTCCCCTGTTCTTCAGGATACATTTTTATTTAACGGAACGATCACAGAAAATATCGGTTATGCGAAACCGAACGCTGACATGAACGAAATTATGGAAGCGGCCAAAGCAGCCAACATTCACGACGACATTATGGCTATGCCGGAGCAGTATGAAACAAAAGTTGGAGAACGAGGACTGCGTCTATCCGGAGGCCAGAAACAGCGTGTTGCTATAGCCCGAGCGATTCTTCGCCAGTCTCCGATCATTATACTGGATGAAGCAACGGCCTCCGTCGATGTCCAGACAGAAAAACAGATTCAGAAAGCGATCCGAAATCTGGCCGGCAAACGAACAATTGTGGCTATTGCCCACCGACTTTCTACAATCCGCGAAGCAGACATGATTCTGGTTATTCATGAAGGGGAAATTGTGGAACGCGGAACCCACGAAGAACTAATCCAATTGAACGGTCTCTATCACAAGATGGTACAGGCTCAGGATGCAGTAAATATTTGACAATAACAGAAACGAAAGAAGACCGCCTGGGTTCATTGCCCAAGACGGTCTTTTATCACTCTATTTATAATTCGCTTTTAACCATTTCGCCACACCATCGTCATTGTTTCCGGCAATGATCCCTGTCGCAAGTTCCTTTAATTCCGGGACCGCATTTTCAACTGCATAAGCCTCGTCTGCCATCTTAAACATTTCGATATCATTCACTCCATCACCAAATACGACCACTTTATCACACTGATAATACTGCACAACTTCTTTTATCGCATTCGCTTTTGATGTTCCTTTCGGAAGGATTTCCAGCCATGGATCATTGGTATAGATATCTAACTGGAAAATCGCCTGATAATCATCTTTGCACTTCTCATAAAATGGCTTCAATTTGTCATACTGATCAATGCAGGTAAAGTCGAATATATCTCCCTCATGCAGTTCCTGCGGATCATCAACCGGATGGATTCTGATATCACCGTCTCTCATATCGATAAAACGTTTCGTTTCAGCAGAAATCTTTGAAGGAACGTAAGACATCTTCTCTACACCGTCAATCATAGAAAATACGATCGGATATATATCATGCTCCATCAATTCATCCAATAATTGGTGTGCATCTTCCTGAAGATAATGACAAAGCAGAATCCTTCCGTCTGCATTATCTACAACCATTGACCCATTATATACGATCAAGGGGATTCTCGCCTCCAAACCTTCTGTTACAGGTTTTGATGCAATATAGGAGCGCGCAGTTGCATAAGAAAATAACATCCCATTTTCTACTAACTCATTGATTGTCTGATTTGTAAAATCGGATGTTTTTTGATCGCTTCGCAGCAGTGTACCATCTAAATCTGAAACGTATAGTGTTTTCATAGTCCCTCCAATAAGATCATGTTATGTGAAGTATACCATGATTCCACATCCAGTTCAATTGACTTTCTCAATGCGCGCCATTGTTTCCGGATTTGCCTTAACTGCAACGTTTGTCACGTAGGTTGTTTCATAAGTTGAAACCTTATGCTGCTTTAGTTCACTTAACACCAGATCTTTCACTTCCATAAAATCGGCAAACTCATTACGGAAATATTCCATTCCTAAGCCAATGCGTATGGTTTCAGCACCTTCGCCGGACCATATATATGGACGAACTCGGTTATCATTGTATGTCACTTCATAATGAATCTCATCTTTTGGAATGGTTTCATCCTCGATAAGATTCGTCACTCGTGATGCATTGTAATCAAAACCTTCTAATAATACAATCTCATCATGACCTGATTTCAATTGATATGTAAATGTATTGGTAACTAAATAATTCTCTCCGATTATTTTATGACCACCATAATTTAATGTCGAATATTCTACAAGGGCAACTCCGGTTCCGATTCCGGCCAAAAGAACTCCTCCGGCAAGAACCCCGAGAGCTGCTTTCTGAATCTTACGCATGTTGTCCTTCCTCCGTTTCTATTTCTAAATCATTCACGAGTTCAGTATTTTCAACTTTTTGGACTGTTGGCTTAGATTTATGCCAGATCATGCTCCAAACCAGTACAGTAACTGCAAACAGGCATAAAACCAGCCCTATAGATCCAATTGTAACTCCGATAAACGGATACCCCTGCATAAGAAGTACCACGAACATGCCGACGATAAACAAGAATATGAGCCCGAACCCTCCAAGCATCAGGGCAGTTCCGACAATACAGCTATTCCAGCAAATTCGAACACACCAAACACTTGCCCGGATCATCCAATTCCAAATCTGTAAAATCATATTTCCAAAACCTTTCGTCTTATTTACAATCCATCCTTTTCTGTCAATCGAGCACTTCTCCGTAACCATGTTCTCATTATGGGACCGCCTATTGTTCCATTTCATTTTAATCCAGACAAATGGCCTATTTACTTGCTTTCCACACCAAACGAATCCGTGAAGGATCCATTTCCAAAATGCTTCCAGCCATATCCAGACTTTTTTGGTTATACTTTTTGTCATTTCATGTCCAGTCGAAAAAATGCTCTTTTTTTCATCCCTTTCATCAGCCGGGACACCAAAATCAGCCTTCACATGGTATCCCTCCAGAATCTCAATCGCTAATTCTTTGATATTGCCAAAATCAACAATTGCCTGTTCTTCCGTTTGTCCATTTTTCACTTTTAGGTCAATATGTTGTTCATACTCTCCGATAATGTCCTGGATCTCCTCATCTTGTAAAACATGAAGATACTTCCGAAGTTCTTCTAAAAATGTAACTTTATCCATCCAGCCTCTCCTTTCCCACGCGGTTTCCTAACCCGATGGTCAGGATTTTATGACTCCCTTCTTTGTCTGTTCCTCCTGCCTCTCTCCCGCTGTTTAAGAACAGCCAGACACGATCTGCAAGCTGAGACCATTCGCGTTCCAGCTCATCTCGGTACAACACACCGGCTGCAGTCAGGTGATAATACTTTCTTGGCGGTCCTTCTGACGATTCTCTTAAATACGTTTCAAAATATTTTTCATTTGTCAGTCGCTTCAACAGCGGATATATCGTTCCTTCATTCACATCGATGACTTTGGAGACTTCTTCTACCAGTTCATATCCATACATGTCTTTCTTACGGACGGATTCTAAAACGATCAGCTCTAAAACTCCTTTTTTTAACTGTGCGTTCATTTTTCTCCTCCTCACTTATTTCTATAGTTATATATTATACCCACTACTATGTCATGTCAAGTACTATAATATTTTTAATACTGAATAACAGAAAAGACCTGTCCACATATTGAACAAGTCTTACTGAGTTTATATCAATCTAATAATTTGGCAATTGCCGGGAATGGATCTACGCTTCTCTTTAAAATGCCGTGAACATGTGCGATCAAGATGCCATAGTTCGTCATGGCAATCTTCTGATCTTTTGCCCATGCCTGACGATATTTCATCTCTCGTTCATTTAACATACATGCACCGCAGTGAACAATCAACTTATACGGTGACAAATCTTCAGGAAATTCCGTTCCGGATGTAAAGCAAAACTCAATGTCTTTATTAGTATAATCTTTAATCCAGCCAGGAAGTTTCACTGTTCCAATGTCATTACACTGGCGGTGGTGGGTACATCCCTCAGAAATCAATATCTTATCCCCATCCTCGATATGATCTAACATGCTGACACCTTCGATGACCTGTTCCAGATCCCCCTTATAGCGAGCCATCAGTATGGAAAATGAAGTCAGCGGGATCTCCTGCGGAACAATCTTGGATACTTTTCCAAATGCCTGACTGTCTGTGATCACCAGATCCGGTTTTCTTCCTAATTTTTTCAGAGCGTCCGCAAGCTCTGTGTCGCGTACCACCATTGTCATGCAGCCATGATCTAAAAGTGCACGGATCGTCATCTGCTGCGGAAGAATGAGGCGGCCTTTGGGAGCAGCCTTGTCAATTGGTGTGACTAAGATTACCATATCTCCGGCTTTCACGAGCCCCTCAACCAGATCGCGCTCCACCTCTGCTTTCTTCATGGTTCCGATTTTTTCTTTCAGTTCGTGAATTCCTTCTCCGGTCAATGCACTGACATACACAACATTCTCCTGACGTTCTGTATTCACATGAAGATCAGTCTTGTTAAATACGATTAAATATGGAATATTCTTTTTAATGAAGAGTTCCTGCATTTCCTGATCTTCTTTTTTCATCCCTTCTGTACCATCGACAACCAGGATAGCCAGATCTGTTTTATTTAACACCTGACGGCTCTTCGTTACACGAAGCCTGCCAAGCTCACCCTCATCGTCGATACCAGGTGTATCAATGACCATAACTGGTCCTATCGGAAGAAGTTCCATTGTCTTATAAACCGGGTCTGTAGTGGTACCTTTGACATCCGAAACAACTGCCAGATTTTGTCCTGTCACCGCATTCATCACGCTGGACTTACCTGCATTTCTACGTCCAAAGAAACCAATATGTATTCTCTCCGAAGCCGGAGTCTGATTTAATGCCATACTCTTACCTCTCTTCCTGCCCGATCGCCTCGATCAAGCGAAATCTCATAACCGATTTTTTTCATCATTTCATCTAACAAACGCAAGCCATCTGCTGCTTCAGAACCGGTACAGAGTTTATTGTCATATAATAAATAATTCTCTCTTACATTTTCCGGAGAAAGATTTGGCATGACAACATTGGCTCCTGCCAAAATTCCTTTTTCACGTCCGGTCGGATCCAGCGTGCCAAGCGCTGTCGTTGCCGGAAGAAGAACTTCCGGAAGCAAAAGTCTTGTCAACGCAAGAAGTCTTACTGTCATATCTACAGTTCCTGACGCTTCATTGGCAAATGGAGTTGCATGATGAGAAAGGAACGGACCAATGCCAACCATATCCGGCTGCAATTCCTTCATAAACTCCATATCTTCGATTATGTGGTCAATCGTTTGCCCCGGGGAACCAACCATAATTCCCGCACCGATCTGATATCCGATTTCTTTCAGATCCCATAGACAGCGCTTTCTGTTCTCACAAGACATTTCCTGTGGGTGGAGCATACGATAATGTTCCGTATTTGCTGTTTCATGACGAAGTAAATAACGATCTGCACCTGCGTCATAATACCTCTGATAAGCTTCTCGGCTCTTTTCACCGACTGAAAGTGTGATCGCGCAATCCGGGTACTTTGATTTGATCGAATAAACCAGGTCTGTAAGACGATCATCTGTAAAATAACCATCCTCACCACCCTGAAGGACAAATGTGCGAAAACCGATCTGATAACCACTGTCACAACAGGAAAGAATCTGCTCTTTGGTCAGTCGATATCTGCATGCAGCCCGATTACTTCTGCGAATACCACAATAATAACAGTCATTTTTACAGTAATTGGTAAATTCAATCAAACCGCGTGCAAAGATTTTGTTGCCATAATATTTGTGCTGGAGTTTTCTCGCTTCAGAATATAGTTCCTCAAGCATTGCCTGATCCTCCGTCACCAAAATCTCTCTCCACAGAACTCGATCTGTCATATCAGCCATATTGATCATCTCCTAAACAATATTTATTTAAATATTAGTAATGATTCCTGATTTCATTATAGTCATATTTGTTGTATGTGTCAAGTCTTCTATTACTATTTGAAATGTTTGAAAATTATTTAGTATATATACAATTGGAACATCAATTATGTAATATTTTTAATTTTATTTCAAAATATGTGTTGACATTTTTTGTTGTGTATGATATTATAATGACAACAAAAGAAAAACAAACAAATAAAAAATCTAAGAAAAGAGAGGTACGGTCCAAAGAAATACTAAGTTATCCTCAGGAAAATTTTTATAAATGTCAACTTATAAAAATATAGAAAAAGCATTGATAATTGAGGGTATTATCAAAAAGTAGTTGAAAGTACTACACTATTTAAAAATTTAAATAGATGTAACTCGAAAACAAGTGTAACTGAAAACAAAAAGAGGTAAAAAACCAATGAACGAAATGTTATAAGGAGCAGATATTGATTAAAGAAATCGGTATCTGCTCCTTAAAAAATGTTCTTCTATTCTTCTGCTAATTCATGTAACGCGCGAATCGCCACATCCACTTCTTCCTCTGTATTAAACCATGAAAAAGAAAAACGTACCATACCCTGATCAACGGTTCCCATAGCCTGATGCATGAGCGGCGCGCAATGGGCTCCCGGTCTCGTTGCAATTCCATACGTGTAAGAAAGTTCATCGCTCACTTCTGAGGAATCATAATCTCCTAAATTTAAAGAAACCACAGCTGCTCTCTCATCTGTCTCAAAATCGCCATAAAGTTTTATGGAAGGAATGTCTGAAATCCCTGCGAGGAATCTTCTCATAAGAGCAATTTCTTTCTTATGGATCATATCGATTCCTGTTTCATTTAAAAATGTCAGAGCCGCATGAAGTCCTGCGATACCGTGACCGTTCAACGTTCCCGCTTCCAAGGCCGTCGGCATTTCTTCTGGATGTTCCTTTAAATATGTATGAATCCCGCTTCCGCCGGATTTTAACGGACGAATCTTCAAACCATTTTTCACACAAAGGCCGCCGGTTCCTTGAGGTCCGTATAAACCTTTATGTCCGGTAAAGCAAACCACATCGATATTCATCTCCTGCATATCGATCGGCAAAACGCCTGCTGTCTGAGAGGCGTCAACGATAAACAAAACGCCATGTAATTTACAAAACTCACCGATTTTCTTCAGATCATTTGCATTTCCTGTCAGATTCGAGGCGTGGGTACAAATGACAGCCTTTGTATTTTCTTTTACATAGGACTCCAGAAGTTCCGTTTTTAAGCATCCGCGTTCGTCACACGGTACAAAAGAAACTTCGTTTCCCATTGACTCCAGAAGATACAGAGGGCGCAGAACGGAGTTGTGCTCCATAACGGTAGAAATAATATGATCACCGGCACCAAAAAGTCCCATGATCGCAGTGTTCAGTGCCTCCGTGGAGTTAGATGTAAATGCAACTTGTCTTGGATCGCCAAGATTTACCATATTCGAAATCATCTCTCTCGTATCATAGATCAATCTAGAAGCATCCAGCGAGTCATCATGTGCACCACGGCCGGAATTGCCCATGCTGTTCATCGCTTTAACAACTGCCTCGATCACAGACAAAGGCTTCTGTTTTGTTGTTGCAGCATTGTCCAAATATATTCCCATATACCATCCCTCCTAACTGATAACAAAACAGGCACCGAACTATTGCATTTTGCATTCATTCAGGTGCCTGCGTCAAGCCATTTAGCAAAACAGCTCTTTCATTTCCTCACATTCAATCTTCTGTTCAGAAAGGAAACGACTCATTCCTTCTTTTTCATCCGGAAGTGTTGCCCATGCCAAACCGCAGCCTGCGGAAATTTCACGCGGAACCGGAATCATACGCCCCGGTTTTCCGTTGCTTTTACAGGCCTTTTCAAAGGCAATGGCATCTGCTGTTGTATGGAACGTAATTACTAACTTCCATTCTTTTTGTCTCATGTTCTCTCTTTTCTATTCGATAACCAGTTCGAATTCGTCACCTTTTTCTGTAACCGTTACCTTTTTGCCCTGGCTCTTTGCAAACTTCTCAACATTTGTCTTCTGGTGCGGTTCGCTCACAAGAACTTTGATCGCACCGCTGTTGTTTCTAATCGCAGCCTGTGTCAGCATAATCGGTTCCGGACAGGACAATCCTCTTGCATCTACTTCGTACATATATAAATACCTCTTTTCTCTATACTAAATCAATCATTATTTGGGTTATATCATTTGTATTATGCCTTTTTCTTCGGTGCAAAACCAATGATAAACAGCACAATAATACAAATAATGAGAGCAACCTGACCATTGACCCCCGGACCACCTGCTACAGCTGCTTTTTCTGCTGTTGCCGCGGAAGCTGCTGCACCTGCAAGACCAAAGTTGTGGCAGAATGCCGCACCAACCAAAAGGCCGAGGAATGTCACTGCTGAGTCTGTGGAACCCTGACCTGCAAGGATCAGCTGTCTGAGCGGACATCCGCCTGCTAATACAGCTGCGAAACCTACTGCATAAAGTCCAAGGAAGTTCCAGATGTGCTGTGCATGGGCAACCGGCTGACCGTCAAAGGAAAGCTTAAATGCTCCTGTCGCAATATTAAAGACTACCATCACTGCAAAGAAACCGCCAATAATCGTCATAAGATCAAAGTTCTTCATTAATATCACGTCACGAACACTGCCTGCAAAACAAGTTCTGCATTTCTGCGCGATCGCGCCAAATGCAAGACCTGCGATCAGAGAAACAATCATCGGAGCATGCATGCTGCCCGGGCCGGATTCACTGAATGCGAACAGGGATGTTGTCACACTTAAGATCAGCATAAATACAAGAACTGCCGGAAGTACATAGCCGGAAGCTTTATTGATCGTATATGCACGTCCAAGGGAAAATCCTTTTTTCAATGCCAATGTACCGGTAAATACGCCTGCAACGAAACCTACAAAACCAACGTATGCATTTAGATCACCTGCAGACATACGAATGATCATACGGAGTGGACAGCCAAGGAACACAAGAGAACCGATCATCATGATCACGCCGAGAATAAAACGGATCATCGGTGAAGAACCTGCCGTGGATCGGTATTCTTTAGTAAATACAGCGATTAAAAATGCGCCGCATACGATACCAACGATCTCCGGTCTCATATACTGAACGACTGCAGCTGTGTGCAGTTTCATCGCACCTGCGGAGTCACGGATAAAGCATGCGATACACATTGCCATGTTCTTCGGATTACCCATGTAGGCAAGGATTGCAGCAATCACACCAAGTACAACACCGGAGATTGCCAAAGTTTTTTTGTTTTCAGTTAAATTCATCTTACTACCCCTTTTCTTCCTGATAAATATTGCCGATTCAGGAGAATTATTATCAAATTAAATTTTATCAGAAGGCTTATGGGGTGTCTAATTCAAAAAAACTTCATTTTATATAGAGGTATTTGTTTTTTCTATGATACTTCATTATCGGTCGCGATTTTTTCATGTACGAACTGTAAAAAAGTTTCTGCGACCGGTGTTAATGCGGTCAGTTTATTATACGCGATATAAAATGTGCGTTTTTTCTCTAGACCACGAATCTTAAAATAGCGAATCTTATCAGCTTCTGCTGTATCTTTTACAACCTGTTCCGATACGATCGATACGCCGAGTCCACGGCTCACGACTTGTTTAACGGAGGACATGTTGGTCATTCTTGCGATCACATCCACATTCTTAAATACGGGCTTTCCATCGACCAAAGCTTTTTCCATCTCCTGCTTTGTTCCTGAGCCATCTTCTCTCATGATAAACGGCTCATGTATAAACAAGTCGACAGGAAGCTCTTCGCCATTTTTGTAAGTCCGATATTTCTCCACGTCCGGTGTGATCAAAACCATCTCATCGTAAAACAGCGGTTCAAATGTCAATGTGGAATTTCCTTTGTATCCGGTAAAACCAATCTCACCGCGCTGTGCCAGCAGATTATCATTGACCGTGCGGCTGTCTGTCTGTTCCACATAAAAGCGAACCTTCGGATACTTTTGATGAAATTCGTCCATCAGCATCGGTAAATAATGATGTCCCGGAATTGTAGATGTCTGAATTTCCAGAATACCTTCCATTTCCCTGGTATTATTGTGAATCTGATTTACTGCTCTTTCTCTTGTGTTTAGAAGTTCCATTGCATAACCATAAAACTCCTGCCCCTGCGGAGTCAGAGATATTTCACGTCCCTTTCGGTTTAAAAGACGCACTCCAAGTTCAGCCTCCAGATTGCTCACATGGGTACTGATCGTCGGCTGAGTCAAAAAAGTCGCATCGGCTGCTTTGGAAAAGCTTTTGTATTTTACGGCATTGACAAATGCCTCCAATTGTCTAAATTCCATTTCTTCCCCTTTATTTTAGAAGAATTCTCACATCTCCCTGAAGTTTTGTAATCTTCTGCTGATCCAAATGATCCAGGAACAAAAGCACATATTTTCTTGATGTTCCCATCATGTCGCGGAATTCAGCCAATGACATGGTATCGTGAGTTGCGTAATGGCTGCGAAGGAGCTCCATGGCTTTGGCATAATGGTCTTTGTACAGGTACGCACCCGGATTCAGCTTGACCAGAGTTCCTTCTTTGAACAGATCATTCAGCACCTGTTTTGCCTGTTTCTTGTCCTTGAATTTCGCCATCACATCGTCTGTGGAAGGTGCTTCAAAACCTGCAGCCATATAAGTCTGCAATAACACATTGCGCATATCGGAATGTGCATCGGAATACTGTGCGGAGAAACCTGCCACTGCAACCGTGCTTTCTGACGTAGTAATCGTACCGCGTTTGATCAGTTCATTTAAGATGACATCGCCCTTTTTATAATCTTTCAGATAAAAACTGTCCAGAATACGGCTTTTGAACTCTTCTTTATCCATTCCGGATGCGATTGGATTGGTTTTATGGAACGCTGTGAGAAGTTCACCTGTCTTTTCTACCACTTTATCCCAAAACTCTTTATGGAAGAAATTTCCGTCATTCAGAGACAGAGCTTTCTTCTGCTTTTTCAGTTTTTCCATACGCTTCTCTGTCTCAGAATCATTCCAGTTCAATTTTGAAGCAAGATCGTGTACGGATGGGAAATGAATGCTCTCCTCTTTTAATACAAGTTCGAGTATTTCATCGTCTGTACCGTTCTCACGAATTGTCAGAGCCTGGAGCAACTCTTCCTGATGTCGTTTATGTTTGCCCGGACAGGCATCGAGGATAATACCGCCGCCAAATGTTTCCACCGGAGAATAGAAACGGATGATAAACCGGTCGCCGCGTTTTACAGCCAATGGTTCGTCGAATCGAAGCTGAACATAGGCACTCTCTCCGGCTCCGATTACGTCTTTATCTAACAAGACTGCTTTGGCTATGGTCTGTGCCGATCCATAATTGACATGGACACGGTCTCCATTTTTCAACTGGCGATTAGTGGTATTGAAAAGAGAAACTTTCGCATCCAGGAAAATACTGTTTGTCAGGGTTCCCGGAGCAGCCAGTACCTGACCTCTTTCCAGTTCTTCTTTTTTTACATTTGCCAGATTGATCGCCGTACGCTGACCGGCGTATGCCGCTTCCTCTTTCTGACCATGACTTTGAATACCGCGAATCTTGATCAACCGTTCCTCCGGATATACCATCACGTCTTCACCGACTCTGCAGCTTCCCTCTAACAGTGTTCCGGTAATAACAGTTCCAAAACCTTCCATTGTAAACACACGGTCAATCGGAAGACGGAATAATTCCGGCTCACTGCGGCGCATTCCTACACCGCGGACTTTGTCAAGAATCATTTTTTTCAGGAGGTCGATATTTTCTCCGGTATAGGCGGATACGCGGATGCGGTCTGCATGTTCAAGGAAGCTGCCTTCTACTAAGGAAGACACGTCCTCTTCGACCATTTCCGCCCAGTCATCATCCACCAGATCCGATTTTGTAAACACAATGATGCCCTGTTTGACATGGAGCATTTTTAAGATTTCAAAATGCTCAACCGTCTGAGGCATAACACCCTCATCCAGACCAACAACTAAGAGTACCAAATCAATGCCGCCGATACCGGCAAGCATATTTTTTACAAATTTTTCATGGCCCGGCACATCGATAATTCCAATATGGAGTCCTTCATCGTTCGGAAGGTTGGCAAAACCAAGCTCAATGGTGATACCACGTTTCTTTTCCTCTTTTAATCGGTCTGTATCGATACCGGACAACGCTTTTATCAGGCAAGTCTTACCGTGATCTACGTGACCGGAAGTACCAACAATTACGTTTTGCATATATGTCACTCTCCTCTATGCATTTGCAGCACACGCAAGCGAATCTGCGATCGTTCCAAATTCGGATTCTTTGATCGTACGTACAGACAGAAGAACTTCATCATGGGCCACACGTACAATGACCGGCGTTTCTGCTTTTCTGAATAAACGTTCTAAACGTTCTGCCGAAATTGTTTTCGATGAAATGGTTACTGCCTGGCCGTTTAATCGTACGGTCGGTGCGGAACCGCCTCCAACCTGATCTTTGCATTCGCAGATGCCTAGCTGGAATTTATCTGTTTTTTCAGAAATCGCGCTCTGTAATTTTTCCGCCTTTTGTCTCAATTCATTTTCAGAAACCGTGATCATATTGAGGACCGGAATATTTTTCTTTGCAGTCTCCATGTCCAGATACTCAAAGAATGTCGCTTCCATCGCCGCCAGTGTCATCTTGTCTACACGCAGAGCGCGGGCAAGCGGGTGCTTTTTCATCTTATCGATCAATTCCTTCTTACCGATCAGAATTCCACCCTGAGGACCACCGAGCAGCTTATCTCCGCTAAACAATACAACGTCTGCACCGTCTTTCAAAGCATCAACGACTGTCGGCTCATCCACTCCATATCTGGAAAGATCTGCCATCAGACCGCTTCCCATATCATAGATTACCGGAACACGATACTCTTTTCCAAGTTCCACCATCTCTTTTAATGTAACTTCCTGAGTGAATCCGACGATTCGATAGTTGCTGGTATGCACTTTTAAGAAGGCGCCTGTGCGCTCTTCATCATAAGCATTTCGATAGTCGGAAGGCTTTGTCTTGTTAGTCGTTCCAACTTCTTTTAAAATTGCTCCACTCTGTTCCATGATTTCCGGAATGCGGAAAGAGCCACCAATCTCAACAAGCTCTCCACGAGATGTAACGACTTCTTTTCCGTAAGCCAGTGCAGAAAGACACAGCATCGTAGCTGCCGCATTGTTGTTTACGACCATGGCAGCTTCTGCTCCTGTGATCTTGGAGATAATCTTCTCTACATGGTCATGTCTGGAACCACGGGCGCCTTTTTTTACATCATATTCCAGATTGGAATAGGAATCTGCCACCGTCATAACACTCTCGACCGCCACTTTACACAGATTTGCACGTCCAAGATTTGTGTGAAGGATCACACCTGTGGCATTGATCAGTGTTCTTAAATTCCTTTTTTTCTTTCCTGTTATCGCATCACAGATTTCGTCAATGATCGTTGTTCTTGACGGAACTTCTGCAAGCTCTCCGGAAAGAATACGTTTCCTCATCGTGTCAATGATCTCTCGCGCTGCATTTACCACAACGGCTCTCGGCGTCGATTCCATAAAAAAAATAAGCTGCTCATCCAGTAGCAACTCATCTATCTTAGGAAGTCCACGCAATAATTTCTGCATGTTCTCCATATATTAAATTCCTCCTACTTCGATGAATAATAAAAACGGAGGAGGTGGGAATCGAACCCACCCGAAAGGCTCCTAACCCTTCACAACGGTTTTGAAGACCGCGCGGCACACCAGCAACCGATCTACCTCCAAATTCATTCGTATGACTTTATAAGTTTAACATGAACAACCGATCATGTCAAATATTATTCTATCTATCCTCATGTTTTCCGGCAGCAGGATCCTTTCCCGCCGCCGGATCACATTTCTCCTATTAGCTCACATAGCCTGCAGCTTTCAAAATCTCATAGGATTTTGCCTTCTTATCTTCCGCCATGAGAACGATCGGCCCGGTACAGCCCATTCCGCTCTCAGCGTAGATTCCTGCCTTCCAGAGAGTCTTCACAGCATCTTCCAGGTCCATAACTTCGATACCCGGGATCTGAGCAGTACAAACTTCCTTTGCCGGAGCTTTTACTTCTTCATCTGCTGCGGATTCTTTCTTTCCTGCATTCTTTAATTCATCAATGATTGCCTCAAAACCGGCTGCCTTTGCCTTTGCAAACTCGTCTTTTGCCACCAGTTTCCAGTTGTGTTTTACAAGATTTGTCGCAAATTCCATAGCACCTGCGATCACCGGAGCACCGGATGCACGGGAAACGATCATGATCAGACGCTCATAACCATCGCCGATAC
>SVDR01000099.1 GCA_015057755.1 Lachnoclostridium sp. | reverse complement strand
CCATTGGCATCTTCCAGGCGTTTCCACTTTACGATCTCATCATGAAAATGTTTTAGATTTATAGTCCCTTCTGGTGCATCGATCCATTTTCCTTGTCGATACAGTTCAACAGCTTTTCTTTTAAATTTATAACTATAGTGCATAAAAAATACCCCCTCTACTGGATGTCCAGTAAAGGGGGTACATATCAAAGCTGCCTGCCGTCCTTTAATTAGTTGGTTTTTAATATCAAACTATCTTCATTTATATTCGCTTGCAACAGCCCGATCCATGTATTATAATATATACATGACGTGTCTGGCTTTTGACCAGTGAATGTGTACAATTCTTGTAAAATAAAGGTTTTCTGTCTGATTTTGAGATTTCACGTTGAAATGATGGGTCTTATCGGTGCAGGTAACAACCCGATGGTTGGTATGACTGTTGCAGTTGCAGTTGCGATTGAAGAGGCTGCTACAGCTGGTAAGTTCTAAGAAAGGCTTATTAATTAAGGCGCATCCAATGGGTGCGCCTTGTTTGATGTGTTTTCTTATTCATGATGCGCTTCCGGCCGGTTATCCCTAAAATTTGCGAAAATCTGCATCATTTCTTCTTCACTTTCTTTAAAATCACGATCGATCCACATTCGAATGATGCCGGCACAGGAGCCGGAGAACATGGCACGATAATAGTCGGGAATGGTAGAATCATAGCCGGTCAATAGATGGATCAGATCACCTTCTAATTTTTCAAAGGCATAATAAAGCAGATTGTGTTTCCGAAGAACCAGAAACAGGTCGCGGTTCCGCTTAATAAACTGAAAGCGCGGCAAAAGAAAATTCTGCATTTTATCATATTTTGGCATGGATGCAAGAAATCCATCAGAGCCAAAGAAGTCTTTGTATAAATCATAAAGATAACTGAGGAGAAGCTGCTCTTTGCTTTCAAAGTTTCGATAGAAACTGCTTCTGCTGACACCGGCGAGTTTCACGATCTCACTGACGGTGATGGATGAAAAGTCTTTCTTCTTTAATAAGCGAATCAGTGCAAGTGCCAATGACTCACGAACGGTTTTATTTAAAGTCAGTGTGTTCTCCATGGGACAAAATCCCCCCTTCTGTTTCACTTTGCCTTTGAGCGGTTTACTTTACCGGGAAAGTATTCTATTATGGAATAACCATAACATTGATAAAATTATATCAAAGAAAGGCGAAAAAGTAAAATGCAATTAAAGGGTAAAAAAATTATTGTAACTGGCGGTACAAAAGGTATTGGTGCTGCAACTGTAAGAATCTATGTTAGAGAAGGTGCGCAGGTTGTTTTCTGCGGCACAAACGATGAGAGAGGTAATGCAGTAGCAGAGCAGGCAAATGCACAGCCGGGTGTAGAGGGTCACGCTACATACATGCGCTGCGATATCAGCGACAAGGCAGCTGTTGATGAGTTCTTCGCAAAAGCAAAAGAAATTCTCGGCGGACTTGACGTTCTGGCAAACGTTGCAGGTGTTGAGAGCAACGCGGCAGCAGAAGCTTATACACTGGAGCAGATGCAGTTCCTGATGAATATCAATATGTACGGTACTGTTTATACAAACCAGGCTGCGTATAAGATTTTCAAAGAGACAGGCGTGGAAGGTTCCATCATCAACTATGCATCTGACGTAGCTCTTATGGGTATGCCGAACGGTGCAATGTATGCGGCTTCCAAGGGTGCTGTTCTCAGCTGGACACGTTCCATCGCTATGGAATGGGGTATTGAGAGCAATGTTCGTGCAAACTGCGTAAACCCGACAATCAAGACTGCTATGTACGAAGAGTGGTTAAGAACGGTTGATCCGGCAGTGAAGGAAATGCACCTTGCAGGTCTTAAGAGAAGATATCCGATCGATGGTGCTATGGGTGATGCAGATCGTGACTGTGCTCCGATCATGGTATTCCTCGCATCTGAGGGTTCCCGTTATATCAATGGCCAGGCATTCTGTGTAAACGGCGGCGCAACAATGGTTCGCTAATAGAAATATGAACATATGAAATGGGATGACGTACATGTGACGCCATCCCATTCTTTATAGGGGAACGTATTATTTTACCGCTTCTGCACCCTTCGCAAATGCTTCGCGGTTCATTGGGATCAGATGGGATTTGTTCTTGCCGAGTTTTTCAAGCAGAGCCTGAAGGACACTTTCTACAGCAACCACCGGACATTTCTCCAGGTATGCTCCCAGCATGACCATATTCGCAACCTTGTCATTTCCCAGCTCGTGGGCGATTTCATTACATGGAACATAGTAAACATCGATATCGGTGCGAGTACTCTTGATATCGATAATGGAACTGTTGACAAACAGTTTTCCTCCCGGAATCACGGTGTTTTCGAATTTCTCCAGAGAAGGTCGGTTCATCGCAATAACGGCAGTCGCTCTTGTTACAATCGGGGAGGAGATTTCCTTATCCGAGATCATGATGCTGCAGTTTGCAGTACCGCCTCGCATTTCAGGGCCGTAGGAAGGAATCCAGGAGGTATTTTTTCCTTCCATCATACCGGCCATTGCCAACAGCTGGCCCATGAGCAGGACACCCTGGCCGCCGAAACCGGCAAATATATTTTTTTCTACCATACTTATACCTCCTTCATAACACCAAGCGGGTAATAAGGGATCATGTTCTGCTCAAGCCATTCCATAGATTCAACCGGGGATTTGCCCCAGTTGGTCGGACAGGTGCTGAGAACTTCCACCAGGGAGAAACCTTTGCGGTCGATCTGCGCCTGGAATGCTTTCTTGATCGCATTTTTTGTTTTGATGATATTTGCGGTATTGTTGATCGCGGTGCGCTCAATATATGCGGCGCCGTCAATGGTTGCCAGAAGTTCCGCCATACGGATCGGAGCACCGCAGTGTTCTTTGGAGCGGCCGTACGGGGAAGTGGTAGTCTTCTGGCCAACTAAGGTTGTCGGAGCCATCTGGCCGCCGGTCATACCGTAAATCGCATTGTTTACGAAGATGGTTGTGATTTTTTCGCCACGATGAGCTGCCTGAACGATCTCGGCAGTACCGATGGAAGCCAGGTCACCGTCGCCCTGATAGGTGAAGATGACATTTTCCGGATGTACGCGTTTGTAACCGGTCGCAACTGCCGGTGCACGTCCGTGGGGTGCCTCGTACATATCCACATTAAAATATTTATAAGCAAATACAGCACATCCAACCGGAGCAATGCCGGCTGTGATGTTCTGGATGCCCAGTTCTTCGATTACTTCAGCCACAAGGCGGTGAATGATGCCATGACCGCATCCCGGACAATAGTGGAACGGCGTGTCAGTCAGTGCATTGGTTCTACTAAAAATAACTGCCATAATTATGCCCTCCTCATTTCCAGAATCCGTTCAGCAATCTCCTCCGGAGTCGGGACGATACTGCCCGGCTGACCGAGGAATTCCACATTCTTTTTGCCGTTCACAGCAAGGCGAACATCTTCCACCATCTGTCCGGCACTGATCTCAACTGTAAGTGTACTCTTTACACTGTCCTGAGCAGCTGCTTCATAAACTTCTTTGGACGGGAACGGCCAAAGTGTGATTGGACGTACCAGACCTACTTTGATTCCCAGCTCGGCCAGAATTTCGATAGCTGCCTTACAGATACGGGCTACGGTACCGTAAGCATAAAGGATAAACTCTGCACCTTCGGTATTGAAACATTCCACACGCACTTCATTTTTTTCGATTTCACGATATCTTGCCTGAAGACGTTCATTTAATTCAGCCAGCTCATCGGTTTCAATGTAGAGAGAGTTGATCACGGCACGCGGTTTCTTGCCGCCCGGTGTGTAACCGGTAGCCGCCCACGGTTTCTCCGGTAGCTCTGTTACAGTCTCTTCCGGCATTTCCACCGGCTCCATCATCTGACCGATGAGACCGTCTGCCAGGATCATAACTGCATTGCGGTATTTATCAGCCACATCAAAGGCAGTACCCATCAGGTTTACGGTCTCCTGAATGGAGGCCGGAGCAAATACGATCAGGTGATAATCACCATGTCCGCCGCCTTTGACTGCCTGGAAATAGTCACCCTGAGAGGCCTGGATATTGCCAACGCCCGGACCGCCGCGCATGACATTGACGATCACACACGGAAGTTCTGCGCCCACGATAGCAGAAATACCTTCCTGTTTCAGACTGATGCCGGGACCGGAAGAAGAGGTCATGGCTCTGGCACCGGCACCGGCTGCACCGTAAACCATATTGATGGCCGCCACTTCGCTTTCGGCCTGAAGGAAACAGCCGCCAACCTGCGGGAGACGGGCTGACATATATTCAGGAATATCATTCTGAGGTGTGATCGGATATCCGAAGAAATACTTACAACCTGCCTGAATGGCAGCTTCGGATATTGCTTCACAGCCTTTCATCAGTTTTTTCGCCATATATTTCCCTCCTCTTACTTTTCAATTTCAATGGCCACATCCGGACATGTGCGTGCGCACGCCATACATCCGATACAGGATTCCTGATCCGTAACTTCTGCTGGATAATAACCTTTGGAGTTCAGTTTGGTCTTGGACAGTGCAACGATTTTCTTCGGACATGCTCTGACGCAGAGTCCACAGCCTTTGCACTGTTCTTCGTTGATAGTCACTTTGATCATACAGTTCCCTCACTTTCTATGTAAATTGCCGTTTATTTCGAAAATAGAGTTCCATTTATCCTTACAGACCTTCCTTTAAAAAGCGGCCCCATGTGCGGTGCATCACCACATCGATCGGCATTTTTTTACCGAGATAAACATCTTCCAAACCCCATTGGTCACGGAGTGCGAAAAATTCATCCAGCAGACGTGGCGTTCCTGCGGTTGCATACACCGGAATACCGGTTTTTTCGGAAAGTTCTTTTACGACATCATATCCTGTTTTCAGTTCCTGGGTTGTTGTTTCTTCTACGAGATTTGCGTTGTTGATAATTCCTGTGATCTTAAGACGAGAGGCAATCTGGACCTGTTCCATAAGGGCGTATGCTTTTTCCGCTGTTTCGGCCAGAGGACGAAGTGGATTCACGACCAGGAACACATGCAGCTGCTCGGACGGTATGTTACAAAAATGAGAATGATATTGGCCGAGGGAAATTGCCCCGACCGGATCACCGCCGGAGTCAAAGATGATCGTACCTTCTTTTTGGGCAAAAGCCGAATAGACTTCCGGTGATAATGACATGATTTCAATTTTATTCATGGCAAACGGCGGTGAGATCAGGCGAATCTGGTGATCTTTCAGTAAGTCGCCCCGTTCACTGGAGCGAAAATACGGATTGATCACATCCATATCCAGTAATGTGCAGGGAGGATGCTCCTGTGCTTTTTTCAGAGCCAGATTGATGGCCAGTTCGCTTTTTCCGCTGCCGAAACTGCCGGTAAAAACATAGTATTCTTTCATTGGGCCTCCATTCCTATATGACTGTATGTGTAATATGAAAATAAGTTAGAGGTCAGGAAAAGTGTAGTTTCTGTTTGATGTAATCATACCATTATTGTGACAACAAGTCAATTATATTGGCTAAGTTGCAGAATGAAAAAGAAAAATTACTTCTAATTAGTCTGACTTTAAAGTGGAAAAGTAATCAATTTCAAAATGAAAAATAGTTAGATATATTGCAAAAATCAGATCTTGTGTATGAGAAAAGTAAATCTGTCCATAATACCGGATAATGAAGCTTATCCTATTTGTATGTTTGGGCATAGGCTTCTGACTAGTGAAAATCAGGAGGAATCATCATGTCCAATACACGAACGACCGCAGTGATCCC
>SVDR01000011.1 GCA_015057755.1 Lachnoclostridium sp. | reverse complement strand
CGATTACGCCTTGAACTGCTTTAAGAATTCCACATCGTTCTCGAACAGTTTGCCCATGTGGTTGATTCCGTATTTTAACATCGCGATACGCTCCATACCGATACCGAATGCAAGACCGGAATACTCGCTGGAGTCTACGTTACAGTTTTCAAGAACCTTATTGTTTACGATACCGCCGCCGAGAACCTCGATCCAGCCTGTTCCTTTACATAAAGAACAGCCCTTGCCGCCGCACTTGAAGCAGCTTACGTCTACCTCTACGGACGGCTCTGTGAACGGGAAGTAGGACGGACGGAGTCTTGTCTTTACTTCTTCGGAGAACAGTGCCTTTACGAACTGGTCTAACATACCCTGAAGATCGCAAAGTGTGATCTTCTTATCAACTACAAGACCTTCCATCTGGGAGAACATCGGGGAATGTGTCGCGTCACTGTCGGAACGGAATACTTTACCCGGTACCAGAACTTTGATCGGCGGATTCTTGGAATCCATCACACGAATCTGTCCCGGAGATGTGTGTGTACGGAGAAGGAGGTCTTCTGTCAGCCAGAATGTATCCTGCATATCTCTGGACGGGTGATCCTTTAATACGTTTAATCTTGTGAAGTTGTGGTCGTCATCTTCGATTTCCGGACCTTCGTAAATCTCGAAGCCCATACCTGCGAATACGTCGATAATTTCATTGCGGATGGAAGTTAACGGATGAAGGTTTCCTGCCGGTCTCATCTTAACCGGAAGAGTTACGTCAATTTTCTCATCCTCGTAGCGGGCTAACATCGCTGCCTTCTCTACTTCTTCCTTCTTCGCATCATATAACTCCTGTGCCCATGTCTTGATCTCATTGACCATCTGACCGTAAGCTTTTTTCTCTTCCTTCGGAACGCTCTTAATACCAGCCATTAAGCCCTGGATAGAACCAGTTTTGCTGAGGTATTTTGTCCAGAACGCAGCTAATTCTTTTGCATCTTTTACCAGATCCAGATCTGCCTGATAAGAAGCTCTGATTTCGTTCATGTTCATCTTTTCATTTCTCCTTTTTCTTGGTTTCCTGTTGCGAAAACAGGGACGGAAATTAATGTAATAAAAAATCCCTAATACGCTCGTAAAAACGTATTAGGGACGAAATATCCGCGGTACCACCCTGATTCCCGCCGTTTGGCAGGCACCTCATATTGCGTAACGTGCAAATAACGTCGCAGCCTACTTACTTCTTATCTCTTACATATGAAGTTTCAACCACGCAGCTCCGGTGTGAAATTGAGCACTCTGTCTGAACCCGGGATCGCTTCCAGCCGATGACGTTCCCTCTCTGTCGGAAAACAGGTACCTGGTGCACCTTCCATGCCTTTCAATATAATCGCTGTTTACTATATTAAACACGGAAAGTCAAAAAGTCAAGTGTTTCGGTAGAAAAACTACCATTGCTTTTCTATTGTCTGTGAATTATAATAAATACAGGAAAACATTTGGAATTTACAAAATTCTTCCAGATATTTTGAAAGGAGGACACTGTATGAGCAATACAAACAACATTTTATGGCAGGACCGAAAACACTTTATGTGGTTCCCGTTCAGTTTTACTAAATACTATATTGAGAATGACCGTCTGATGATCAAAGAAGGTCTGTTTAGTACCACTCTCAACGAAACGTTATTATACCGTATCGTGGATCTGACTTTCCACCAGACGCTTCTCGGCAAGATATTTGGCACCGGAGACATTATCGTAAAAGCCAAAGCAGACGCCACTCCGGAACTGATTCTGAAAAACATCAAGAAACCGATGGAAGTTCGCAATCTGATCTCCCAGGCTGTGGAAGAAAGCAGACAGCATCGAAATGTGGTCGGCAAAGAGTTCTATGCAGACGGAATGGATGCCCCGCCACATATGCACATGGATCTGGATGGTGATGGTGACTGCGATTTTGGTCATCCGGAGCCGTAGGCACACAAATCTTTTTCAGAGTTTATAAAATGCCCCGGTACACAATTCAGTATTTGAACCTGTACCGGGGCATTTTTCTTTGCAAATCGAATTTCAAAATCAAATTACACTGAAAAATAATTTAAGTAATGTGGCAATTACAAATGCTACAATCGCAGCAATTATTATTTGTGCAATTGGGGGAAAATCCTTCAATCTTGTTTGAATCATGGCTACTTTATTCTTTTTCTGTAGTTTACTTAACGCCCCTATTGTATGTGCAAAGGTTATTATAATTGTAATAACAATCTGTATTTCACAGAATAGAGCAAGCTTTTCAAAAAATGGGTTTTGTAAAATCAGTCCCGAATGTCGTAGAATACCATATACAATTATTGCAACTGTGCCCATAACATTATAGTTTCTTATGTCTTTCATCATTTTTTCTTTTTCAGCATTTGCATAATCAGATAGTGATTCTGCCACCTCTTTTATTTCTTCATTCATTTTCTCTTTGTCCTTTTCTCCATTAATGATTTCTAAGATGCTTACGTCAAAAAATTCAGCAATTTCAACAAGTATACTTATATCAGGCATATTGTTTCCTGTCTCCCAGCGCGAAATAGTTCGGGAAGAAACATTGAAATGTTCTGCTAGCTGTTCTTGTGTCAGCCCTTTGTCTTTACGAAGGTGTTTTAGAAATTGCCCTATTCTTTGCTGATTCATTCACACTCCTCCTTTCGTGTTAAGTATACCGATATATCACTAGAAATACCACGACATAAAGTGAGAAATGCCGTGGTATCAATGTAGACATATTGTGTCCTGTGTATTCTATTTATCAAATTTATATTTTATTGATATTTATAGTATCACATTTTCAATTTCCGATTCTCCAATTACCCTGATCCCGTTCGCGATCAAAAGCTCCGCTGCCTTTCCCATTCCGTCTACAATCTTCTTGGAAAAGGTTCCATCATAGATGCCATGACAGCCACAGGACGGACTTCGTTCCTTTAAAATTGCCAGCGTACATCCAAATTCTTTTGCCATTTGCAGAGCAAGTTCTGCACCACGCTCGAATTCTTCTGTCACATCAACACCTTCTGTATTTACAACCCTTCTGTCTTCCACGCGAATTTCAGAAGCCGGGCGCGGTGTAGAAAGCCCTCCCATTTGCTCCGGACAGACTTCATGAAACTCTGCCTTTCCTTTCATTGATTCCATATAATCCAGCAATTTCTGATTCCTGTTATTTCCACCATCCCATTTACAATCCTTGCCACAGAGACAAGCACTCACTAAAATATGTTCCATTTTTACGCCTCCGATCTTCCGGAATTCAAAAATCCCGGTACATTACTTTCATTGTAACATACCGGGACTTATTTTTGCAATTTACTGCTGATTCTTCTTATTAAATGCAGCTCTCTTGCGAAGTGTCGGATCCAGGATCTTCTTTCTGATTCGCAGACTCTTCGGAGTTACCTCGAGAAGCTCGTCTGTATCGATAAAATCCAGGCACTGCTCCAGGCTCATGTCCTTCGGCGGTGTCAGTTTCAGTGCTTCATCCGCGCTGGAGGAACGAGTATTAGTCAGTTTCTTTGTCTTACATACGTTCAGCTCGATATCTTCTGCTTTCGGACAGGAACCGACAACCATACCAGAATATACTTTTACACCCGGTCCGATGAACAGAGTTCCACGTTCCTGTGCATTGAACAAACCGTAAGTAATGGACTCTCCTGCTTCGAATGCGATCAGGGAACCATTCTTTCTGTAGCTGAGATCACCGCGGTAATCAGAGTAACCGTCGAAGATCGTATTTAAGATACCATTTCCCTTTGTATCTGTTAAGAACTCGCCACGGTAACCGATCAGACCTCTGGACGGAATTGCAAACTCCAGTCTGGTGTAACCGCCGTTTGCCGGGCTCATACCCTGTAACTCACCTTTACGGCTTGTCAGTTTCTGAATGACAGAACCGGAAAACTCCTCCGGAACATCTACATAAGCGATCTCCATCGGTTCTAATTTACGATTTCTCTCATCCGTTTTATAAATAACTTCTGCCTTACTTACTGCAAACTCGAAGCCCTCACGTCTCATATTCTCGATCAGAACGGACAGATGAAGCTCTCCGCGACCGGACACTTTGAAACAGTCTGCAGAATCTGTCTCTTCTACACGAAGGCTGACGTCAGTGTTTAACTCTCTGAATAAACGGTCGCGGATGTGACGGGAAGTAATATACTTGCCTTCCTGACCTGCAAGCGGGCTGTCGTTTACCATAAAGTTCATGGAGATGGTCGGTTCGGAAATCTTCTGGAACGGAATTGCCTCCGGATTTTCCGGATCACAAATGGTATCGCCAATGTGAATGTCTGTGATACCTGTGATGGCAACGATGGAACCGATCTGGGCACTCTGTACCTCCACGCGATTCAGACCGTCATACTCATATAATTTACCGATCTTTACTTTTCTCTTCTTATCCGGTTCATGATGGTTTACGATCACGCACTCCTGATTCACACGAACAGAACCGTTGTCAATCTTGCCGACACCGATTCGTCCAACGTACTCGTTGAAGTCGATGGTACTGATCAGCATCTGAGTCTCCGCTTCCGGATCTCCTTCCGGAGCAGGAATATAGTCAACGATCGTCTCAAATAACGGGCTCATATCCACTTCCGGATCGTCCAGTTCTTTCTTTGCGAAACCGGCTCTCGCAGATGCAAATACAAACGGACAGTCAAGCTGCTCGTCAGATGCATCCAGGTCCATGAATAATTCCAGTGTCTCATCAATAACATCCTCCGGTCTAGCTTCCGGACGGTCGATCTTATTGATACAAACAATGACATGAAGGTCCAGCTCCAGTGCTTTCTGGAGAACGAATTTGGTCTGCGGCATCGGACCCTCAAATGCATCAACAACGAGGATAACACCATCTACCATTTTAAGAACACGCTCTACTTCGCCGCCGAAATCAGCATGGCCTGGTGTATCGATGATGTTGATCTTTGTATTTTTATAGAAAACTGCTGTGTTCTTGGACAAAATTGTAATTCCGCGCTCACGCTCAATATCGTTGGAGTCCATGACACGCTCTGCAACTTCCTGATTTTCACGGAATACACCGCTCTGCTTCAGGAGCTGGTCTACTAACGTTGTTTTACCATGGTCAACATGGGCAATGATCGCTACGTTTCTGATGTCTTCACGCTTGATCTTCATATAGTAATGCCTCTTTTCTTAATTTAAAATCAGGTCAAATTTTCCGAGTCAAAATTATAGCACCGCAATATGCAAATTGCAATACTTTAATCTTCAAACAGGATCACTTCTTTATTTAATAATCCGTACCAGATCTCATCGCCTTTCTCAATCTTGGCTCCGCCGCTGGTTCCCTCGGTAATTTTCTTAACAAGACCGTCATACTGAGCAACCGGGACAAGAAGCTGAAACTCTACTTTGTCTGTGTATACACTATCCAGAATCGTGATTCCTTCCTGACCTAAAATATACTGGATCTTTCCAACTCCCGTATAATCAGTTTCCACAAACATCTCATACGCGCGGTGTTTTTCAACGATCTCGCTCATTTCCAGACCCTCTTTTACTGCGCCGGAATATGCGCGCACCAGACCGCCTGTGCCAAGAAGTGTTCCTCCGAAATATCTGGTTACAACCACACACAGATTGTGGATATCTTCGCCAAGGAGAACATCCAGCATCGGTCGTCCTGCTGTCTGGGCAGGCTCCCCGTCATCGCTGCATCTTGTCAGCTCGTGGTTCATACCGATGGTAAACGCAGAACAGTTATGTCTGGCATCCCAGTATTTTTTCTTCATTTCCGCGATGAACGCCACCGCCTCGTCTTCGGATTTTACCGGTCTTGTCGTTGCGATAAAGCGCGATTTCTTCACTTCGATCTCCGCTTCTCCGCCTTCATAAAGAATCTTATAACTGTCCGCCATGGCCCACTCTCCTCTTTTTGTTTTTCCATTTATTACAAAAACAAACGAATCTTTTAAAATTCGTAATTCTTTCTTCATATTTCTCCACTTGGGTGTCAAAAATATCATAATACATTCAAACAAAATCCACAATAGCTATTTATTATTGAAAAAAAATTTGATATAATGTTTAGATGGTAAAGGAGGCTTCCTGAATGAAATATGGAAAAAATGACGTAACCCGGAAGCTGAAAAAGACAACGGCCAAAGCAGAGAAAGTTACCAATAAGCTTTTGCTGTACTGCATTAAGCTTGCACTGGTAATGGTTGCCTTTGTTTTCGTGCTTGGAGTCAGTCTGGGTTATGGAGTCTTTAAAGGTATTATTGACTCTGCTCCTGAGATTGATGTGGCAAGTATTGAGCCGAGCGGCTTTGCCACCATGGTCTATGACAGCGAGGGAAATCTTACCGAGACACTGGTCAAATCCGGCGCAAACCGACTGGAGGCGACTTATGACGAACTTCCGCAAGATCTGATTGATGCGTTTGTCGCGATCGAGGATGCACGTTTCTGGGACCACAAAGGAATTGATTTCCGTGCGATCATGCGTGCGGTTGTCGGAGTCCTGACAAATGACCCGGCCGGCGGCGGAAGTACACTGACGCAGCAGCTGATCAAAAACAACGTCTTCGCAGGCGGCAACGAAGATACCTTCGGTGAAACCCTGGAAAGAAAGATTCAGGAATGGTATCTGGCGATCAAGCTGGAAAAAGTCATGGATAAGAAAATTATCCTGAAAAACTATTTGAATACGATCAACCTTGGAAATAATACTCTGGGTGTTAAGGCGGCGGCAAAACGCTATTTTGACAAAGAGGTATCTGATCTTACCCTTTCCGAATGTACGGTCATCGCAGGTATTACTCAGAACCCTTCCAAATTCAACCCGATTTCCGAGAAAGGTCAGAAAAACAACGAAGATAAGCGCCGTGTTATTTTACAGTATATGTATGAACAGGGCTATATCGATAAGGCCGAACAGGAAGAAGCTCTGGCAGACGATGTCTACTCCAGGATCCAGAACGTTGATCTGGTTGCAAAAGAAAACGACTCTCCGTATTCATATTTTACGGACGAACTGATCGAGCAGGTTCTGGAAGCACTTCAGGAAAAGAAAGGATATTCCGAAACTCAGGCATATAATCTTCTCTTCTCCGGCGGTCTTTCCATTTACACAACCCAGGATCCGAAACTTCAAGCAATTGTTGATACGGAAGTAAACAATGAAGAAAACTACGATGTTGTTTATTATTCGGTTGACTACCGTCTCTCTCTTCAGCACGAGGATGGCACTACTACTCACTACTCTGACGAGAGTATGAAGAATTATTTCAAGAAGGATCTTGGACGAGCATCCTTCGACGGACTCTTTAATTCCAAAGAGGAAGCTGCCGAAGCAATCGAGACTTATAAGGCAGCGATGCTCAAAGAAGGTGATACTGTACTGGGTGAGTCTGTATATTACATTTTACAGCCGCAGCTCTCCTTCGTTCTCATGGATCAGTCCACGGGATATGTCAAAGCGATCAATGGCGGACGCGGTGAAAAAGAGATCAGCCGATCTTTAAACCGTGCCACCAATACAGTGAAACAGCCGGGTTCCACATTTAAGGTTCTTACAACATTTGCTCCGGCTATTGATACTTGTGGAGATACCCTCGCATCTGTTTACTATGATGCACCATATACAGTGGGTGCAAAAACATTCCGCAACTGGTACGGCGGTAAAGGTTATTTCGGATACAGCAGTATCCGAGACGGTATTGTTTATTCTATGAATATCGTAACAGTACGCTGTATGATGGAAACTGTTACGGCAGAGCTTGGTGTTGAATACACCAGAAACTTTGGTATTACTTCTCTGACAGACAGCGATTACAACGCTTCTACTGCTCTCGGCGGTATTACATTAGGTGTTTCGAACCTCGAACTGACTGCTGCTTACGCAGCCATTGCGAATGATGGTATTTACACAAAACCGGTATTCTTTACAAAGATTCTTGACCATGACGGAAAAGTTATCCTTGAAAATGAACCGGAGACCAGACGTGTGATCAAAGAATCCACCGCATTCCTTTTAACTGATGCGATGGCACAGTCCATGGAAAGCAGCCGTATGTATGCTTCTCCTGGCGTGAACCTGAATTCCACCAGCCCGTCAGCCAATATTCCGGGAATGTCCAACGCCGGTAAATCCGGTACCACATCGGACAACAACGATATCTGGTTCGTCGGCTACACTCCGTACTACACCGCAGGTGTATGGTCCGGATGTGATGAAAACCAAAAGATTTCCGCGATCGGAAGCAGTACATCTTATCACAAGAAGATCTGGCGCAAGATCATGACACAGGCGCACGAAGGTCTTGCTGACGTAGGTTTCCACAAACCAGATTCTATTGAAGCCGTTCAGGTCTGCCGCAAGTCCGGCATGCTTGCAAGTCCGGGTGTGTGTGAGCTTGATCCTCGCGGAAGCTCGATCTACACCGAATATTTTGAAAAAGGTACGGCTCCTACCGAGATCTGCAGCCATCATGTTTTAACAACTGTGTGTGCAGAATCCGGCGGTACACCGACAGAGTTCTGTCCGGAAGAATCCAAGATCCAGAGAGCTGCTATGGTTCTCCCGGCTAATGAAACCGGCGCAACGGATGATTCCAACTATATTGCTCAGCCTGAACCGTGTCCGATCCACACAACACCAGTGGAAACACTTCCGGAGGAAGAAGGTTCCGAAGGCTCCTCTTCTTCCACGATCACAACGATCCCGTTAGGACCTGGTTATATCGGACCAGGATACAGCAGTTCCACTTCCGGTTCTGACAACAATTACGGACCTGGAAATTACGGACCTGGAAATTACGGACCTGCTGCCAGACCTTAATAACAAAATCCAAGCAAACAACTAGCGCCGGAAGCTTATCGCTCCCGGCGCTAAATTATTTACTCTTCTTCATTTTCAAAATTGTGTTTTAAGATCAGCATGCGTTCGATTCGGTGGTTTTCATCCACATGTTTTACAAGAATCGTGAAGTTCTTATAATCGAATGCGTCAAACTCAACCGGCATCGCACCGATCACCTCGGCAGCCCAGCCGCCTACCGTCGTACAGTCTGTTTCCAGCTCTTCATCGTCCAGATCCAGATTATCGAACAATTCACTCAGGTTCATATCTCCGGAACACTCGAAACGGGTCTTGGAAAGCTCCTGCCAGTCATTGACGATATCATCATTTTCATCCCAGATCTCACCAACCAGCTGTTCCAGAACGTCTTCCATAGTAACAATACCCATGGTTCCGCCATATTCGTCAGCGACTACTGCCATGTGAGTCTGACTGACACGGAATTCATTCATGATCGCATGCAGCTTCATCGTCTTAGGAATATAAATTGGCTCCAGGATCAGGCTTTTAAGCTCAACATTTTCATTTACCATCAACTCTTTCAACAGATGTTTCACATATAAAACACCGATAATATGGTCAATGGTACGGTCATAGACCGGATATCTGGAGAACTGAGTCTCTGAAATCGTCTTCAAAATATAATCCATACTGTCGTTGATCTCAAAACCAATGACATCGATTCGCGGAGTCAGGATGTCTGCAGCGTCCTGATCCGTAAACTCCAGTGCGGACTGCAGCAGATCCGTCTGGTTTTCATCAATGATACCTTCGTCCTCTACGGTATCCAGAATATTTTCAAATTCCTCTTCCGTAATGGTCACATCTTCTCTCTCATCCTTTTTCCATAAGAGGCTGAACAGATTTACCAGCCCGGTTGTAATGATCACAGCCGGGAAAAAGAGGATCATCAAAATACGTAATGGATATGCGGCAAACTTTGCAATGGATTCATTGCATCGTCTCGCAATCATCTTAGGAGTGATCTCTCCCACGATCAGGATCAGCACTGTCATGATCACCGTTACCAGAGTGGAGGCCAGATCATCCGTAATCTTTCCTTCCATCGAAGCGGCCAGACTGACAGCAAGAACTGTCGCAATGGAAGTCGCAGCAATATTTACCAGATTGTTGCCAATCAGGATCGTAGATAATGCACGGTCGTAATGATTGTATATGTACAGAACAACCTTCATGACTCCCTTAGGATTTTCACTTTCTTTTTTCAGTTTCAGTTTGTTGAGAGATGTATATGCAATCTCAGAACCTGAGAAAAACGCAGATCCCAGCAGTAAAAGGACAATACCAATATATGCCATATATGTATCCTCCTTCCTACATCAGCTGCAGGCCTTCGCCTGCATCGCTCTCGTCCTGAATATCTCCAACCAGCTCTTCCAGAATATCTTCCATGGTGATCACACCCACTTTTTTGCGGTTTTCATCACAGATAAAAACCATGTGGAGTTTGTTTAATCTCATCCTCTGGAGCAGCTCGGAAACCTCGATCTTCTTATCAAACACGTACGGTTTTAACAGCATCTTGCGCAGCATGATCGGCTGTTTCTGTACGTAACGGTTCAGAAAATCATTGGTTGGAAGGATTCCTACAATATTATCTTCCCTTCCCTCATATACCGGGATACGGGAATACGGTGACATACGGATAAACTCAGCCAGCTTGTCAAGAGAGGTGGAACTGGAAACACAAACGACATCTTCGATCGGTACCATAATATCTTCCGCCAGCTTCTGACCAAACTCGATTGCTGAATTTACAAGCGCCTGTTTTTCCGGCTCTAAAACGCCTTCATCTTCAATCGTTTCAATAATGTTCAGCAGGTCTTCTTCAGTTACCTTACCGCTGTCTTCGGCTGCCAGTGTATGAGATAAAATACTGGAAATACCGGAAAACAGGAAGGATACCGGAGTACACAGCCGCACGATCAGCTGCATGCTTCCTGCAAAAATCAGTGAAATCTCTTCACTTCTTGCTTTGGCAAGGCTCTTTGGAAGCATCTCTGCAAACAGGTAAACGATAACGGTCGTAATGATCGTACCATATACAACGTACTCTGCAGAGAACTGGCGCATCACCAGCAATGCGGACAAGGACGCACAGCTTGCATGGAAAATATTGTTGCCGATCAGGATCGTCGTCAGGGTCTTATCGAACCGGTCACAAACCCAGAGGGCTTTTTTCGCACGCTTGTTGCCTTTGTCGGCCATCGTACGCAGCCGCACCCTGCTTACTGCAGTATATGCAGTCTCACAACATGCGAAATACGCTGAACAAAAGAGAAAGAACAGATATAATAGACAACTGTCTATATCCACGAAACAATCACTCCTTTATAAAATATTATTACTCCATTCTACTATATCGGAGGATTGCTGTCAATCTTTGTCGTCTAATGCTTCATCTTTGGTTTAAAAATTAATGAGCCGAGATAGCCAAAAATCAGTGCTCCGGAGATTCCGACCGCACTGGCTGTAAACCCGCCCTTAAAAATCCCCAAAAATCCATCTTCGCTGATCGCCTTCTGGATTCCTGTCCAGAGAAGATTTCCAAATCCTAAAAGAGGAACGGTTGCTCCCGCACCTGCCCATTCAGAAAACGGCTGATATAAGCCGAGAAATCCAAGGATACTTCCGCTAACTACCAAAAGTACCATGATCCGTCCCGGCATTAATTTCGTTTTATCCATCAAAATCTGCACCAGCGCGCAGATCACGCCGCCCACCAGAAACGCTTTTACATAGTCCATCTATTTTTCCTCCTGCTCATAATCACACTTTTCCAAGATTACTGCATGAGCAATGCCCGGAACACTCTGGCCTTCATTAAAGCTGACCGTTGACAACAGGGCTCCTGTCGGAATAAACAGGACTCGTTTCCAGACACCGTCCCGAATCTTTGGCAAAATGAAAGCACACAGAACAGAGGCTGAGCATCCGCATCCGCTGCCTCCTGCATGGGTATCCTGAGTTTCATCCTTAAAGATTTCGATTCCACAGTCCATATAACGGCTTTCAATATCATGTCCGGCTTTTACCAGATAATCCAAAAGCAGCCTTCTTCCGATCTGACCAAGATCTCCTGTAATGATCTTGTCATAGTGTGTTTCATCCACACCCAGATCCCGGAAGTTTGTGAGGATCGTATCCAGTGCTGCCATTGCCATGGCGGCTCCCATATTCATGGAATCCTTGAATGCCATGTCTACGATTTTACCGGTTGTCACTCCAGCAACTTTTGCCAGCGGCTTCTTTCCTTTTATTCGCTTATTTCCGTGATTGGCAGATAAGATCACAGAACCGCAGCCGGTTACTGTCCATGTGGCAGAATATGGTCTCTGATTTCCATATTCGAGCGGAAACCGAAACTGTTTTTCCGCAGACGCAAAATGGCTGGAAGCTGTGACAATCACATGCTCTGCAAATCCGCCTTCTACGACCATGGAACCAAGTCCCATTGCTTCCCCCATGGTAGAGCATGCTCCATAAATTCCAAACATAGGGAACTCCAGATTCATGACACCAAATGAGGTAGCGATCAGCTGAGCCAGCAAGTCTCCGCCAAAATAGTAACGGATATCTTCTTTTTTCAGCCCGCTCTTTTCTATTACTAAACTCGCAGCCCTTGTCTGCAGTTCACTCTCCGCCTCTTCCCAGTTCTTTTTGCCAAGCATGGAGTCAGCCTCGATCTGGTCAAAGTACTGTCCTAACGGTCCCTCTCCCTCTTTCTTTCCGACCACAGATGCAGCCGCAAGAACCAGGGGCGGGTTTTGAAATAATATGCTGGCTTTACCACGTTGTTTTTCGTTCATGTCAGATTCCTCCGTATATCTTGTGTCCGGATAATTTTAATCCTTATTTACAGCATTCCCATCGAACTTCCAATCCAGTAGATCACTCCCAGCCCCCAGCTGGTAAAAATCCCAAACAAAATTACCGGTCCTGCAATCGTAAAAATCTTACAGCCCACGCCAAAGACCTGTCCTTCTGCTTTATATTCAATCGCAGGCGCCACCACGGAATTGGCAAATCCCGTAATGGGAACCAACGCTCCGGCACCTGCAAATTTTACAAGTTTGGGATACAGATTCAATCCGGTCAAAAGCACACTGCCCCCAATCAGACAAAGGGTTGTCCAGGAAGATGCTGTTTCCTTCTCCATATCCATGGACATAAACAAATTCGTCAATGCCTGTCCGACGGTGCAAATGGCACCTCCCACAAGAAATGCAAACAGCATATTTTTCCAGACACTGAATACCGGAGTCACTTCTTTTACGTAGTTTCCATATTCTTTTTTATTGATCTCCATTAAGTACCTCCAAAGCCGTAGACAAAGTATATGACTGCCCCCAGAAACTTGCCTGCTGCGATCGCAGCGATCACATATTGCAGCCCGACGGCAAGATGAATACGTCTTCCTAAAACGGGGAGTGCTTTTAGCGTTTCCGCAAGAGACATGACCAGACAGCCCACAAAAATGCCAATGGAAAGTCCCCAGATCACAAGCATGGCTGTACCTCCAAACATTCGCGGAATGTGGTACAGATCCATCAGATTTCCATAAATGCCGCCAATGATCATCATCGTTTCGCAGAGCATGATGTGGGACTTGGTTCCTGTTGTTCCGATCAGTCGCGGAAAGATTCCGATTACCGCAAGAAACGCGTAAACGCCTCCTGCGACAATCCCGCCTGCACTGATTCCGATCGCAAACAACAACATCTGTTTAAGAAACATCGATGCCGCGCTCCTTCCGTCCGTGATTCTGGATCAAGGTCTTTCCCACATTCTCTTCGTAAAGGCGCATCTCCACCTCGATCGGTGTCGGATCCACCGTCAGCTTCCAGGAAGCAAAATGATTAAAAAACACCAGGATTCCCAATGAAACACCAAGCGAGTATGAAAACTCCAAAACAGTGACTCCGTCCGATTCCACACCCATGACAAGCCGGTAAATGTTTCCAAAAACGTCTGTCACACTGGCATCATTGTTAAATGTCATGATCGCAAATGCAGCTCCGCAGAAAGAAATTGCTGCGATAGCGGCTGTTTTTAGCCACTGCAGCGGAAGGATTCCGCCCGCATCCTGTCTGTAATGGATCACAAAATCTGCCTGTCCCATACTGCTTATCTGTACATTTTTCTCCGCTGCTTCCACCTGATTTACAAGATCCAGAATACTTCCAACGTAAGTGACTGCTTTACACTTTTCCACATTTTGAAATGTCGTTACTTTTATGGCTTTAATTTTCTCCTCTATAGAACGATTCTGACAGTAAACTTCTGCAATGTCTTTGATATAGACATCCGGTTTGTAAACTTCAGTCGTCTGGGCAATCTTCAAATATACTGTCTCGCTGCTCACGCCCCCACCAGCTTTCCGATCTCACGGTAGACCAGTGTTCCATCGGAGCTGACTTCCGGTCCCTGAAGATAAAATAACACATACCAGACCGTGAAGCCGATCAGGAGCAAAAGAATGATCGCTGTTAAAAAATGGATTCTGTCTTTTAAGGAATTCATGGTCACGTTCCCCGCCTTGCATGATCATCTGTATTAGTTACCAATCCTAATATGCACAATCAGAACCCGTTCTATGCATTCAGCTTTTCTCTAAGTTCTTTTAAGATCCGTTTTTCTAACCTCGACACCTGTACTTGTGAAATTCCCAGATCTCCTGCGATTACTGTCTGTGTCTTGTTCTCAAAATATCTTGCAAAAATAATCCGCTGTTCCTGCGGCTTTAGCCCTTTTAACACCTCCATCAGAACCATCCGGTTCAGCAGCGCTTCATTTTCCGAACTGTTTCCAGAAATTTTATCGAGCAGATAGCCTCCGGACTCGTCTTCGGAATTCAGCGGGCGGTAAATGGATTCCACTTCCGCCCCTGCTTCAAAGGAGGCTGCCACTTCTTCACGGCTCGCTCCCACTTCTTTTGCAATTTCTTCTATGGTTGGCTCACGTCCCAGCGAATACTCCAGACGTTCTCTTGCCATTCCGGCTTTCATGGCCAGTTCTTTAAGAGGACGGCTGACTTTGATCATTCCGTCATCTCGCAAAAAGCGGCGGATCTCTCCTGTGATCATGGGAACGGCATATGTGGAAAACTTCACATCCATATCCAGATCAAATTTATCGATCGCCTTCATCAGCCCGATGCTTCCAATCTGAAACAGATCTTCCAGTTCATACCCACGGTTTGCAAATCGCCGGACAATGCTCCAGATCAGCCCCATATTTTCCGTTACCAGCAAATCTCTGGCCTCTTTATCCCCAAGGTGTGCACGCTTGATGTACTCCATGGTGTCGATCATATGTGTCACCTGCCGATTTTCTTTCTCATTGTTACAGTAGTTCCGCCTCCCGGAGATGAAATCACCTCTACCCGGTCCATAAAAGCTTCCATAAAGGAAAAGCCCATTCCGGACCGTTCCTCCGGAAGGGTGCTGAACATTGGCTCCATCGCTTTTTCAATGTTTGTAATTCCGACTCCGTCATCACTTACCGTCACAGACAGCACATTTTCTTCTGCCGCTGCCTCAATGCAAATGGTGCCTTCTCCATTCTGATATCCGTGGATCACTGCATTTGTCACCGCCTCCGAGACTGCAGTCTTAATATCGTCAATTTCTTCCAGCGTCGGATTCATACGTGTTGCAAATACGGCTACAACCACTCTTGCAAATTCCTCATTTTCCGAACGACTGTCAAAAGTCAGCTTCATGACTTCTCTGGATTGCATATTTTCTCCTCCTTTACCTGTAAATGGCTTCTTCTTTTGACTCAAACTGCGACATCAGGGTCAGCATTCCGCCGAGCTTCAAGATACGCTGTATCTGCGGAGAGGCACCATAAAAAGAAACAACACCGCCGCTTGCCTTGATCTGTTTATACCGGTTTAACAGAATTCCGATTCCGGAGCTGTCCATAAATGTGGTACGGCTGAAATCAAAGATCAGCTTCGAAATATAGTTTTCCGCCAGTAAAAGGTCTGTCTCGTATCGCAGATTGCGGCAGTTATGATGATCCAGTTCCGCCGGCATATGTATGATCAAAATCTGTCCTTTCGCTTCATAAATAAAAGATGGGTCCATAATGATTCCTCCTAACTGATTTCTATAAACAAAAAAGAGACTTCACAGAAAAGTCTCTTCTTCTGTAAAGTCTCTCTAATATCCACGTTCTTCTTTTGCTTTCGCTGCCAGCTCCTCATCCTCAAAGTTCATGATAACCTGGCCAAATAACTGGTCTGAGGTGTCTTCCTCTCCCTTATTCTTGTAAATCATTGCCATATTGAATATGATCTGCGGATTGCGGTCATCAAACTTCATATACTCTTCATAATAGCGAAGTGCCTGATCCGCATCTCCGGATTCCGTACTCTGCGCCGCCAGCGTTTCCAGCACAGCCGGAGCATTGGCTGCCATATCCGTCTCGATCTCCGAAAGAATATTTAACATATTCTCATTGGTGATCTTTTCTGTATCCAGGTCTATGTAAAGCTTCACTGCAGTTTCAAAGTCTTCCATGCGATATGCCTGCAAAATCTCCACAAGAGTCTGATACTGCACCAATGTGCTGTCCGAATCGCCGATCAGGTTCTCCAGATCCGCCGCAGCCTTATCCTTTTCTTCTGCCATCTGCTCAGCCTGTTTGCGGAGCTTATCCGCTTCCTGATTCGCAAGATTCAGTTTATCCGCATAAATCCGCATTTCCTGATTGTGCTGGTAATTCAGAGAACGGTCACGGGCAGGCAAGATCATAAACAATACCACGATCACACCCAGAGCCAGACCGATGCCAATGTTGATGATCGACTGCCATCCGGTATTCTCCTTGTAGGTCGGAGGCAGAATGACATCATTGTCCTCCATCTCACGGTGATTGAATGCATTTTTCAGCTTACGCTTTTCCACCTCCGCTTTTCCGGTCTTGGATTTGACGTATTCCATATATCGCTCGGCCCTGCGGTTGTTTTTATCGATCTGAAGGACCTTATAAAGGGATTTGCCGGCTTTTGTATAGTCTTCATGTCCGATGTATAATAACGCCAAAAGTAAATGCGCTTTTACAAAATTCGGTTTCTCCTCGACAATTCTCTTTAACTGTAATACCGCCAGGTCATCACTGCCGTTCTGGGCATGGATCAGCGCCTGATTGTATTTTCGGATCAGGTTGCTTGCGTGCTCTAACTGGCCCGGTTTTCTCTGCACCTTATCCAGATAACGGTCTGCACGATTCTCATCCGGCTGAAGATTGATGCTGATAACCCACTGGACCAGTGCATCTGACGTCTCGCCCATCTCATAGAAGATCAGTCCCAGCAGATTTCTGGCATCTGTATGGTATTTATTAAATTGAAGCGCACGCTTCAGGCACTCTGCGGCGCCGGAAAGGTCGCGCTCTCTCGCAAGTTCCAGACCACGGTTATAAAAGCTGTTGGCCGCATACTGGATTTTCTGCATATAGTCCATAAATTATTTATCCTTTATCTCTTTCATGATTTCCATCATGATATCAGCCATATCTGTTAAGTCACTCTTTACAATTGTCTCGCTCACAGCCTCCACCTCAAGAGAAGGCTTGAAAAGCTCCAGTTCTTTTTCAAAGTTAATCATTTTGTATCCTCCGGAAATCATTTCCAACGCTTACCACTTCATCATAGCAAGTTCCGGTCGGAAAATCAATCAAAACCCATCGTCCGAAAATCTCCCGATTCGACAAGCGCTCCGGGAGATTTCCAGTCAATGATGCTATTTTATTTATTTTGTAAGCTGTGCCAGACGCTCTTTTACCTGCTCCATCATCTGAGCATACTTCGCCTGTTTTGCTTTCTCTTCGTCGATCTTCGCCTGCGGAGCCTTGCTTACGAATTTCTCATTTGCAAGCATTCCGTTTACACGTGCAAGCTCTTTTGCAAGTTTCTCTTCTTCTTTCTTCAGACGCTCGATCTCTTTCTCAATATCAACCAGCTCTGCGAACGGCATATAAATGGAAGCCTGAGCAACCACTGCGGAAACTGCATCCTCAGAGATACCTGCTTTGTCAGTCTGTACAAGAACTTCGCTTGCGTAACCGAGTGTTGCGAAGAACACTTTACTGTTTTCGAAGATCGCGCGAACGTCTTCGTTCTCGGAAACTACAAATACTTTTGCTTTCTTGCTCGGCGGTACGTTCATGGATGTACGAACGTTACGGATCGCACGAACTGCCTCTTTGATGGTCTCAACTGCATGCTCGTCTGCTGCGAAGTTCCACTCCTCCTTGAACTCCGGCCAGTTGGAGATCATGATGGACTCTTCCTCATCCTGAAGGTTGCAGAAGATCTCCTCGGAGATGAACGGCATAAACGGATGAAGGAGCTTTAAGGAGTTGATGAGAACTGTCTTTAATGTCCAGAGCGCTGCTGCCTTTGTTGTATCCTCATCGTTCCAGAGACGCGGTTTTACCATCTCGATGTACCAGTCACAGAATTCCTCCCAGATAAAGTCATAAACTTTCTGAACAGCAATACCTAACTCGTACTTGTCCATGTTTTCTGTTACTTCTTTCGCAAGTGCATTTACTTTAGAAAGAATCCATTTATCAGCCATTGTCAGGTCCTCAAGCTGTACATTTGCAGCCGGAGCCTTCTCAATGTTCATCATAATGAAACGGCTTGCGTTCCATACTTTGTTAGCAAAGTTTCTGCTTGCCTCAACTCTCTCCCAGTAGAAACGCATGTCGTTGCCCGGTGCGTTACCTGTGAGCAGTGTCATACGGAGTGCATCTGCACCGTATTTATCAATAACCTCAAGCGGATCGATACCGTTGCCGAGAGATTTACTCATCTTGCGGCCCTGGGAGTCACGAACCAGACCGTGGATCAGTACAGTATGGAACGGACACTCGCCTGTCTGCTCGATTCCGGAGAATACCATACGGATTACCCAGAAGAAGATGATATCGTAACCTGTTACAAGAACGTCTGTCGGATAGAAGTACTCTAACTCAGCAGTGTTCTTCGGCCAGCCAAGTGTGGAGAACGGCCATAATGCGGAGGAGAACCATGTATCGAGTGTATCCTCATCCTGCTTGAAGTGTGTATGACCGCATTTCGGACAAACTTCCGGACATGCTTTCGCAACAACCATCTCACCGCACTCTTCACAGTAGTATGCCGGGATTCTGTGGCCCCACCAGATCTGTCTGGAGATACACCAGTCACGGATACCCTCTAACCAGTGAAGGTATGTCTTACCATAGCTTTCCGGAACGAATTTTAACTGACCGTTCTTGAGCGCTTCGATTGCCGGTTTTGCCATCTCGTCCATCTTTACGAACCACTGCGGTTTTACCATCGGCTCTACTGTTGCACCGCAGCGGTCATGTGTACCAACGTTGTGTGCATGCGGAACAACCTTTACAAGAAGACCAAGCTCTTTTAAATCCTCAACGATTGTCTTTCTTGCCTCGTAGCGGTCCATTCCGAAATATTTGCCCTTCGCGCTGATGGTTGCATCATCGTTCATAATGCAGAGTTCCGGAAGGTTGTGACGTTTACCAACCTCGAAGTCGTTCGGGTCATGAGCCGGTGTGATCTTTACGCAGCCTGTACCGAACTCTTTATCAACATAAGAGTCTGCGATAACCGGGATCTCTCTGTCTGTAAGCGGAAGCTTTAACATCTTGCCGATGAGGTCTGCATATCTCTCATCCTCCGGATTTACAGCAACAGCTGTATCACCAAGCATAGTCTCCGGACGTGTTGTAGCGATTTCTACGAAACGGCCTTCCTCGCCAACGATCGGGTAGTTGATGTGCCAGAAGAAGCCGTCCTGCTCCTCGTGCTCAACCTCTGCGTCAGAAATGGATGTCTGACATACCGGACACCAGTTGATGATTCTGGAACCTTTGTAGATATATCCTTTTTCATATAATTTTGTGAATACTTCTAATACTGCATCAGAACAGCCCTCGTCCATTGTGAAACGCTCTCTGTCCCAGTCTGCGGAAGTACCGAGTTTGTGAAGCTGCTGTACGATTCTGGAACCGTACTCATCTCTCCATGCCCAAACCTCTTTTAAGAAACCTTCACGGCCAAGGTCGTCCTTGTTAATGCCCTGTTTTCTTAATTTGTCGATAACCTTAACCTCTGTGGAAATCGCCGCATGGTCAGTACCCGGCTGCCACAGAGCCTCAAAGCCCTGCATTCTCTTGTAACGGATCAGGATATCCTGCATGGTGTTATCGAGGGCGTGACCCATGTGAAGCTGGCCTGTGATGTTCGGCGGTGGCATTACGATCGTGAACGGCTTCTTGCCTTCTCTTTTGCCACGCTCAGCGTCTGCATGGAAGTACTTATTGTCCAGCCATTTCTGGTACAGGCGTTCTTCAATGTCCGCCGGATTATAGGTCTTTTCCAGTTCTTTCATTGTAAATTCTCCTTATCTTTTTCATTCTCTATTCGCAACAGTTACTCATTTTCAAGTTCAAATCGAATTCCTGTGACGATATTCTTAAACTCTGTCTCCTGCTCCTTGCTGTTTTCTGCAGGATAAATTGCAACGAAACACAACGTATCTTCCGAATCCGGGATCGCGACCATGCTGGTTGTCACCTGACAAAGTGTTTCCAACACCTCATAACGAACCCCCATCTGGATCACTTCCGTTTCATCCAACGCAGTAATCTCTACACCGGTTTCCACAACATCCGGAAACTCCAAACGAATATCTTCCACATATCCTGCATAATATCCGTCATAATCAAAATCCTCCGGAAACTGCAGATTCTCCCACTTTGATATGGAAAATGAGAACTTTTCATTTTGATTGTTTAAAAAATGCAGTTCTCCATTGGATTCTTCCTCCACTTTCCATTCACTTTCGTCTAACGGAATCGTAAAGGAACCGTCCGGATCCTCCCAGATATTCCTGTGCGGTTCCGGGATCACCTTTGTCTCATTGCTGTCCTTGCAGCCGGAAAGAGCAAGAGTCAGGATACTGACAGCCAGCATCCCAAACATTCTCATCTTCAAGACTGCCTCCTTACATCTGTTTGCGTACAATCGCATATTCGTCGCCAAGTCGGTAAAACGGACAGGAAAACTCTGCACCTCTTAAAAATGCAGACATCTCGTCCTCATCCAGATTGGCCTCACAAACATAGTATTCATATTCTTCATCATACGTATAATACGCACAGGATTCGCAGCTTCCCTGCACGTTCTTTTCTTTTTTAGCCATGGTTCACGGCCTCCATTTCGTAAGCTGCACGCATGGGTAATCTTTCTTAACAAAAAACGCCCTCTGCACATTACTATGCAAAGGGCGAATTACCGCGTTACCACCTTTATTCACCGTTTTCTGTCTGAAATGATCCAAACCGAAACCGGCAATCTCAACGGGTTCTTAACGGTACCCATCCGGAAACAGCTACTCTCGGTCTTCGATTTCACCATCTCAGCTCCAAAGCTACCTTCCGTTCACGCCTTCCCAGACCGCCTCCCAGCCAATGAGCGGTCCTCTCTGTCGGTGCACTTGAACGTACTCCTCTTTATCAAAGCTATTACATATAAAATAATATACAAAAATAATAATAGTGGAATCGCCAATACTTGTCAAGGCTTTTTACATCATCTTTCGATACTGCCCTTTCCACTCATTCACCAGTTCTCCCGCTCCTGCGATTCTCTTGAGCGGATCTTTTTCGAATAACTGTCCGAGCTTCACAACCGCTCCGGCTCCTGCAGACTCATCAATGATCGCCTGCGCTTCCACATTCCAGACGCTGGTGTCTTCTTTCTCGATCAGCTCTCTGTAACGCTCTTTTAATTCTAACTCCGGCTCCATCAATGTCAGGAAATACATCCGTTTCAAATATTCCCGCTCGGATTTTTCATTCCACGCACAGTCATAAGCATACATCGCCTTCTGGTAACAGAACAGCTTTGCATAGCAGGCTGCAATGTTATTCCAGACTTTACTCTTAAATTCTCCGGACAGATGTCTTTCCTTCGCAGAATCCAGAATCTTTTCATACATGGAAATTGCTTTTCCATACAATCCCAGTCCGTAAAAATAATCCGCTCTGCGCTTTGCGTATTCGTCCACGGAAATCTTTCTCAGATTTGCCACAAGCTGACGGTATCTTGCCTGCTCCTGTGGTGTATAATAAGATGTTTCCTGTAAGATCAGGAACAATAATTCATCGGAACTTCCTCGTCCGTCAATCCATTTTTCAATGCGCTCTGCAAGGAATGGCATGCGAAGTTCCGACCGGATAAACTCAGCCAAACCTCCATCCACAAACTCTTCCATGACCAGAAGTGGATGATTATAGATCACATACGCCAGTTCCTGTGAGGAATAAATGTGAATCCCGAGTTCTTCGATATAATACGGAGATGTTACCGGTTCCTGTCTGCATAAGATTAAACTCATACCACCACCTCCTGACGGATTTCCACATCACTCTTAGGGAACAGTTCTCCAAATCCACGGTCCACAATTTTAACCACCATGGTTTTTTCATCTAAAAATCCTGCCGCAATGCGAACTCTTGTCGTCTTGTTCGGACGTTTTGGGAATCCTTCCAGCGGGATCTTTACGATTCGCTTCTGTTTTGGATCATGGTGCGGAAGAATCGTAAGCTCGATCTCGTCCTGATTGTCCAAGATCACTTCCAGAACGCTTCTCGCCTCATACCAGCTTTCGCCGGCAACAGCCAGAGCCATCTGCACCTTCGTGTCGTGCTTGACCACTTCCATCGCAACAGTAGATTTTAATTTGCCCTCGCAGATGCAGACAAACGGATAGGAGGTCCGCTCATGCAGATAATCTTCCGCCTTTAACGCTGCTCCTTTGGCAAATAATGTCGGCTCCACAAACACGCGTCTTCGACTGCAGACCTTCTTCATAAAATCAGGCGCCCATTCGGTTCTGACAAAGCCTTTTCCTGTCAGAAATACAGAAGAATACAATTTCTTCTGCATCATTCTGTCGGAGCATGCACAAAGGATCTTGTCCGCCATTTTCGCACCAGAAGCAGTATCCAGTACATTCAGGCTAAATCCCTCTTCCAGCTCTTGGTGCTCTGCGACTGCGGTCACCTGTCTTGGACCGCGGGCCACTTTCAGTTCATAATATCTGAGATCTTCGTCAGACAATGCGAACATTCCAACCTGACCGCCCCACACATCGCGGCGCTGACTCAGGACATAGTATACAAAACATTCTGTATGGCTTGCGATGTGCACATTGTCTCTCGGAATTCCAAGATATTCTGCACACCCCATCAGCTCATCCATCAGCTTCATTTCCATATTTTTCAGTGCGAACACCACCTGAGCTACCGGAACACCCGGATACTCGGCCTGAATCATATCCAGAATCTTCTCCAGATATTTCCTGAGCAGAGTCGCACCGTCATATTTTACCTGCGCGATCGTCGAGGTACCGTCTTTTAAAGCCAGGCTTAACAGCTTGTCCACAATGACGCCCTCTCCCACCAGCGTATATTTATATGCTTCCTCACCGACACACCATTCCTCAATGGTCTTTTTTCTGCAGATGACAGTGGGAAGAGACCATACGTCCTCACGGCCCAGAACAGAAACCTGGGTGTAGGTATCGCACAAGTCGATTCCGATTATTAACTTTTCCATTCAGGTTCTCCCCATATTTATGCCAGCGGGAACAGTTTTTCCACTGCCAGATTGTCGGTTACATATTTTGTCATGGTTTCTTTTAATTTCCGGTCATCTTTCGTCTGAAGATGAAGCGTCATGGTATTGAGGCAGGAAAAACGGTTTCTCTTGTCTCCGGCAGGAACCTCCGTACAGGAAAGCTCACCTTCGTCTTTCTTCACAAGCACTCCGTCCTCTTCCTCATACACTTCATATTCAAGAATCTCGCCCTCAAAGAGCAGTTTCTGACGAATGTAGATTCCCTTATAAACCATACGAAGTTCTTCCTCACTATACTCCTCTTCATCCGGAAGAATGCGGACTTTGAGGATCGGACGGCCATATGGCGAACCATGGTACTCGATGATTTCTTTGTCCATGATATCCCCCGGAATGTCTGCATAAGCTGCCAGCTTTTTAAAATATGCAAAGATCATTCCCTGGCCGGTCAGGAATGCCATCACTCGTTTGCAGAGGGCCTTCTGCTCCTCATTTAACGACGGCAGACCGGAATAAAACTTCGTCAGTGCCAGAAGATAAATCTCCGGGACTTTTCGAATCTCGGAGCTGGAATTTACAGCTCCTTCCAGGTATGCAAACACCTTGTCACCCGGAATTTTATTGTTTAAGAAGTAGCCAACACATTTGATGGTAAAATATGCTTTTACCAGTGTATCGCTGGTCTTCTTTCTGCTTGCATAAAAATCAAACACAGTATCCAGATATTTATCTCCGGATGTAAATAAAATCTGTGCGAGAAGACGCTCCTCCAGATCGTATGTTTCCACATGCTCGCGGATCGCCTGCACGAGGATCTTGTACATAGCCTCACTGGTTCCGTTATAGTGTTCGCAGAGATAGTCTAAGATCACACTGTCTCCCTGACCGGCTGCAAACACACGGTACGCCAGATGTACCAAAAGTTCGTCTTCGTCAAACAAGTTCTCTAAGATCATCTTGGTGCAGAGCTTTAAGAGTCTCTTAATACGGATCCTGTCTTCACCAAACTCCCGGATCATATCGTAGCTCTCTGCAAAGTAATTCTGATTGATCAGAGTCTCGCAAACGTCTACACGCTCTTCTCTGGAAAGTTTCTTTTTGTTCAGGCGAAGAAGGTAATTTCCGCTCTCTGCAGCCATCGCCTCATCTTCGTGCTCTACCTGTTCTTTATAATAAGAAATGATCTTCGTCAGCATCTTCTGCTGATAAAGCGGTTTGACCGGAAGTTCCTCCAAAGCACGCTCAATGATCTTGGCTTCTTCCTCGTCAATCACATCTTTTTTCATGATCTCCTGACAAGCGCGCATTTTCAGCATCGGATGGTCCGGAAGGATCTCAAAGCATTTCTGTTCCATCTCCGGCTCGCAGAGAACAGCTTCTTTTGTATGCGGAACTTCCACATAACGGTTTCCATATGCATCCTGGAACATGATCACACTGTTTTCAAAAAACAGCGGAACATATGCAGAACCGTCCTGCAGCGGATACGCATCTTCACCTGCCAGAAGCTCATTGCACACGATCACATATTTCATGGATCGGTCTTCGCAGACAATCTTATTGGATTTTAAGATCGCAGGAAGCACTTCCGCCACCTGATGATCGATCATATCCTTGTAGATCATGTGCTTATAGATCACAGCCAGACGGCTGTTGATCCTGGACTCAAACAACTGCTCCATGGCAAACAGTTCCATGAAACGCTCATAAGATTTGTATAATTTTGTGCCTGGTTCCACAAATGTCAGGACATTCTTATAAAGAACAGAACGGCTTCTGCGGTCTAAATGGCTGTGCTCGTAAGAGAAATACAGGAGCACCTGCTTCGGCATCATCTTGTCATAATGTTTCGGGATCGAATACAGGAAGTATTCATACAGTCTGGTCAGACTGATCTCTTCCTCGATTCCTCTTTCGTACCAGGTAAAACTCTTTTCATTTCTCACATTTCCTTTGATCAGGACACAGCAAACCGCCGTGAGCATAGCCTTGGTCGGGAAACGTTCATAAAGAGTCGTCAGGATACGATAATGCAGACGGTGGAAAAACTTGGTTCCGGCCGCCAAAGATGCGATCATTCCGGCCAGTGTCTCTCCGATCATACCGTTTTTCGCACCATAATAAAGAGCATGCATCTCAAAGGCATCCATCGAACTTAACAGTTCTGGGTGCTTTTCCAGTAATTTGCATGTTTCAATATACAAGAACGGACTGTGACAGCCGTTTTTGTACTGCTGCTTAAAGCTTTCATAAAGCGCCGGAGCCTCGTCATCCGTCGGCGGATCCAGCTTTAACATCAACATCTGTAAGTAGAAACGTCCCTTTTTATCGTCCAGTTTCTTGCGGAACAGACGAAGAACCGCTTCTTTTTTATCCGGTGACGGAATCGTGCGGTACTGGAGATACTGATAGAAACAGTATAATGTGCCAAGCTTCTCTCTTTCGTAAACAATCTCGTCCCGACAGTCATCCAGACAAAGAGCCGCCTGATCCACACGACCGGAATCCAGATACGTTTCTGCCTGTAACAGAGACAGCACCAGGGAATTGCCATTGGCACCACGGATCGCGTCTAACTCCTTCTGGAGTTTGTTGAGTGTCTGCGCCTCCTCGTAAGTCTTGCTCTCATAATCCTCACGGAGTTTGAAATACCGGCAGATACCGGCCTTGCTGATCTCAGCTTCACGCCCCGTAATATCTACAGTCGTGTCTCCCATCGCCTCAATACGGATCAGGGTATCTCCATGGACCGTCAGCAGTTTGATCGCTCCCAGATTCTTACCCTTGTGCATACGCTCCGGATGAATCTTGAAACGCAGATCGAAACGGTCATCCTCGAAATCAGCCTGCGTGATCACTTTTTTCGGCAGTTCGATAAAATCGCCGTCTGCGCGAACTTCGATATAAATATAGCCCCAGGTGTTTTTCTTTAAAACAACTTTATCGCTGATCACATCGCTCGGGTTGTCATAATTCTTTCTTGCAGTGGATAAGATCAGCTGGATCGGCTCTTTTACACCAAGCGCCAGGAAAAATTCCTCCAGGGCATTCTGGCGGTTTCCGTGTCCCTTCAGACCTTCGTACACCGTACGCACATGCATATCCTGCATAAACGGAGCCTCGATAAAATCACGGTATTCCATCAGACGAAGGGCAAGATCCATATCCTTTTTCGCCAGCTCTACAAAATCTTCAACAGACTTTAAATTTGCAAGAACACGCAGAGATGCCGTCATTTCCACATGAAAAAGAAAAGGAACCTCCAGCTCCCCGCTGTTTGTCACAAGATAAATAGACCCCTGGATAGTGTCTCCGTTTTCACACCAGGAAGTGTCTACCTCATATGTAATATGATTGCGAAGGCCGCCAAACGCACTGTTTACAATCTTCACGCGCGTATGGCTGGAATAAGCCAGGCCCTTGATATATAAATTGTTTTCGCTGGAAATCAATAATTCTCTTTTATAAACTGTATCACTTACCAACGTCTCTTCCACAGAAGTCTGGGAAAGGCGGAGCATCGGCAGTTCTGCATCTACGATTCCTCTTGCAAGGCGATTGATTCGCTCTCTCATAGTCTGTCACCCTAACATCTTATCTCTGAATAGTCTTTAACTACAATATCATACCACACTTTCCCGCCAATTACACTAGAAATTTTGTCGAATTTATGAGAATTTTATTCCGAAAAACACTTGAACAGAATGGCAGAACCCTGTAGAATAGAATTGTTAACTTTTTCTTAATTTTAAGTAAATACACTTAAAGGAGTACTTTATTTATGTTTTCGGATCCGATCACTTTATATAAATTAATGATCCTGTATATGCTCGGTCATGTAAATTTTCCTTTGACCAATGCCCAGCTGACCGACTTCTTTCTGGACCACGAATATACGACATATTTTACGCTCCAGCAGGCATTAAACGAACTTTGTGAAGCTGGACTTGTAAAAATGGAGTCCATCCACAACATTTCACGCTACGAGATCACAAAAGAAGGCGACGATACACTCTCCTTCTTCGGAAAAAATATTTCTTCCGCGATCATCGAGGATATCGACACTTATTTAAAAGAGAACAAGTTCCGTCTTCGCAGCGAAGTCGGTGTGATCTCTGATTTTTATAAGTCTGATACTCAGGACTATATTGTTCACTGTGAAGTACGCGAAGGAAAAAATGTTCTGATCAATCTGGATGTGTCAGTCCCGGATAAGGATCAGGCAGAGATCATGTGCGGACATTGGAAAGACCGCAGCCAGGAAATCTACTCTTATGTGATGAGAACATTGATGAAATCCCATTAATCAGGAGGATTCCCATGAAACAATTGCTTGAAAAGATTCCATTTTTTAAGAAGAAAAAGAAAGGCCCCTTTGACCCGCAGATAAAAAAAGTCAAAAAGACGGTGAAGGGACTGAAGATCAAACTTTTTCTGCTCTACACACTTCCGATCTTTGTCCTGACTCTGGCGAAGGCAGTTCTTCAGGAATACGGCAAGATCAAGACGCGTCAGGCTGCTATGAATGCAGACAATGAACTAAATCAAGACGAAAACAACAACAGCTCCGAACCACAATAGTGGCGCGGAGCTGCTTTTTCTTACTCTTCTTCGTCCATCTCTCCGGATGCGATCTTTTCGATCAGATCCCAGATTTCCTCACGGCCCTGTTTTGTCAAAGCGGAGAACGGAAGGATAATATCGTTCTTCTCCATACCAAGACCGGTGCGGATCATCTTAATATGTTTCTGAATCTGGCTGCGGTTGATCTTGTCCAGCTTGGTTGCAATGATAACCGGACGGAATCCGTTGTAAACCATCCAGTCGTACATCATCTTATCATTCGCTGACGGCTCATGACGAATGTCCACCAGAAGGAATACGCACTTTAACATGGCGGATTTGTGGAGATAGTTTTCAATCATCTTTCCCCATTTTTCCTTCTCAGACTGAGACACTTTTGCATAACCGTAACCCGGAAGGTCTACGTAATATAAATCGTCGTTGATATTATAGAAGTTGATCGTCTGTGTTTTTCCCGGCTGTGCGGATGTTCTAGCAAGAGCCTTGCGGTTCATCAGCGCATTGATCAGGGAAGACTTACCAACATTTGATTTTCCTGCAAATGCGAATTCCGGTTTTGTATTCTCCGGAAGTGTGCTGGTAATGCCACAAACGGTTTCCAATGCTACATTTTTAATGATCATGGTTTTCCTCCAATTCCCGTTATTCCACAAATGCTTCGCGTACAACGTCTTCCATGGTCTTCACGAATACAATTTCCATTCCTTTTGTGATCTCTTTGGAAATCTCTGCCATATCTGCACGGTTCTTTTCCGGAACCAGGACTTTCTTGATATGAGCCATTCTGGCTGCCAGAGTCTTTTCCTTTAAGCCACCGATCGGCAGAACACGACCGCGAAGTGTCACTTCTCCTGTCATCGCCACATCTGCACGCACCTTTCTGCCTGTTACAGCAGAAAGCATGGCAGTCGCCATCGTGATTCCGGCGGACGGACCATCCTTCGGAACAGCACCTTCCGGAATATGCAGATGAATATCGTGCTTCTCAAAATACTCTCGCTCGATCGCATACTGCTCGCTGACAGAACGCACATATGTTAATGCGATCTGGGCAGACTCTTTCATGACATCACCCATCTGACCGGTCATCAAAAGTTTTCCTGTACCAGGCATCACATTTACTTCAATCTGGAGTGTATCACCGCCCACGCTGGTCCATGCAAGACCGCGCACGATTCCGACTTCGTCTTCCTCATTGGCATTTTCAAACGTAACCTTCTCTTTTCCGAGATATTTTTCCAGGTTGCCCTCTGTCACGCGGATCGCTGTCTTCTCTTTTTCAAGGAACTCCCAGGCAGCTTTTCTGCAAAGCTCACCCACACGGCGCTCCAGGTTTCTGACACCCGCTTCTCTTGTGTAATTATGAATGATCTTCTCCAGAGCTTTATCGCTGACCACTAACTTGCCATCGGTCAGACCGTTTCTCTCAAGCTGTTTCGGCAGGAGATATTTTTTCGCGATATGGAACTTTTCATTCTCCGTATAGCTGGATACTTCGATCACTTCCATACGGTCTAACAGCGGTCGCGGAATGGTCTGAGTCGTATTCGCAGTCGCAATAAACAGTACGTTGGAAAGATCCAGCGGGATTTCCACATAATGGTCGCGGAATTTCACATTCTGTTCACCATCCAGAACTTCCAGAAGCGCAGAAGAAACGTCTCCCTTGTAGTCGCTGGATACTTTGTCCACCTCATCCAATAACATCAGCGGGTTGGATGTACCTGCCTGACGCATTGCCTCCGCAATACGGCCCGGCATAGATCCGACATATGTTTTTCTGTGACCGCGGATCTCGGCTTCATCATGCACACCGCCAAGACTGATGCGGACATATTTTTTGTTTAATGCACGAGCCACGGATCTCGCAATGGAAGTCTTACCTGTTCCTGGCGGTCCAACAAGGCAGATGATCGGAGTCTGGCCTTTCTTGGTGAGAACTCTCACTGCCAGATACTCTAAAACACGCTCTTTGACCTTTTCCAGACCGTAGTGATCCTCGTCCAATACTTCCTTCGCATGTTTGATATTCTGGTTGTCCTTGGACATCTTCTTCCACGGAAGCTCCATAACGGTCTCAATATAGGAACGCAGCACGTTGGCCTCCTGACTTCCGCCAGGCATAACCTTAAAGCGCATGATTTCCTTCTTGATCTTTTCTTTTACTTCTTTGTCTGCATTCAGCTTCTCCAGCTGTGCCAGATATGTATCCGCATCGGAGCCGGTATATTCTTCTCCAAGCTCCTCCTGGATCACGCGCAGCTCCTCACGGAGCACGTAATCGCGCTGGTTCTTATCAATGCTTGCTTTTACTTTGCCCTGATAATCGCGTTTGATCTTGATGATCTCAATCTCGCGCATCAGATAATAAACCACGCGCTCGTAGAGATGGCTCACGTATTCACACTCTAACAATTCCTGTCTGACCGGATAATCCCATGGGAACTGTCCGGCTGTGTGGATCAGAAGCTTTTCCAGATCTGTGATCACGAGAAGGCTTCCCATGAATTCCTTCACGGTTTTCGGATTGGCGTTGCCAAACTCTTCTAACTTATCTTTTACAACACGGCTCATGGCCTCTTTCACCGTATCGTTCAGTAATTCTTCTTTTAACGGAGATAATTCCACGTCTGCTTTCAGATATGGACCATCGTCCTGAAGACCGACCATCTCGGCTCTGTCAAGACCTTCCACCATCACGCGGATCAGACCGCCAGGCATTTTCACCAGCTGCTTGATCTTCGCGATCGTACCGATCTGATACAGATCTTCGATTTTCACTTCTTCCTTCTCCGGATCTCTCTGAGTAACCAGAAATACCTTTTGCTCACCAACCATCGCATGCTCGACAGCACTGACAGACATCTCTCTGCTGATATCGAAATGCTGGATCATCTCCGGAAGGACTGCTAAGCCACGAAGGGCAATGGCCGGAAGTGTTATCATTTTGTCTTCCATCAACTATTCTCCTATCGTAAAATGGGCTGCTGTAAAACAAATTCGCTTTGCAGCCGCCCACTTTCTTTCCTTACTATTCGTTTCGGAAAGCGATTTCACCGTTAAGCGATCTCGCCTTTATTCTCTCTTTTTGCCCTGCTTGCAGGGTTCTTTCTCGGAACCGTCACATCACGGTATACAACCTCCGGATCAGCAGTTCCTTCCACAGCTTCTTTCGTCACTGTGCAGATTCCGATACTGGAATCGGACGGAATCTCGTACATCATATCCATCATAACCGATTCCATGATGGATCTTAAACCTCTTGCACCCGTCTTTCTCTCAACGGCCATATGAGCGATTGCCTCGACTGCTTCCTCTGTAAACTCCAGTTTTACATCGTCCAGTTCGAACAGCTTCTGATACTGCTTTGTGATCGCATTTTTCGGCTCAGTTAAGATTCGCACCAAGGCTTCCTCATCCAGCAGATTTAAGGAAACCATAACAGGAACACGGCCCACAAACTCCGGGATCAGACCGAACTTTGTAAGATCCTGAGGCATTACCTGTTTTAACAGCTTGCTGATATCTGCATTGTTCTTGTCTGCAATATTCGCACCGAAACCAATGGAGGAAGTCTCCATTCTGGATTCGACGATCTTCTCCAGACCATCAAAGGCACCGCCGCAAATAAAAAGAATGTTGGTCGTATCGATCTGGATCAGTTCCTGCTGCGGATGTTTTCTTCCGCCCTGCGGAGGAACACTGGCAACTGTACCCTCCAGAATCTTCAGGAGTGCCTGCTGAACACCCTCACCGGATACGTCTCTGGTAATGGAAACGTTCTCAGATTTCTTTGTGATCTTATCGATCTCATCGATGTAGATAATACCGTATTCCGCACGGCTCACATCATTGTCAGCCGCCTGAATCAGTTTCAGAAGAATGTTCTCAACGTCCTCACCTACATAGCCTGCCTCTGTCAGAGTTGTCGCATCTGCGATCGCAAACGGTACATTTAACAGCTTCGCAAGAGTCTGCGCCAGATAAGTCTTACCGGAACCGGTCGGACCTAACATCAGAATATTGCTTTTCTGAAGTTCAATATCTGTCTCTTTCTTGGAAGTGATTCTCTTATAATGGTTGTAAACAGCCACTGACAGGACCTTCTTCGCTTCATCCTGTCCGATGACATAATCATCCAGAAATGTTTTAATTTCCTTCGGTTTTAATAAATTGATGCCGGAAAAATCCGGAGCTCCGTCGTAATCCGGGCCCAGTTCTTCCTCCAGGATTTCACTGCAGAGTTCGATACACTCATCACAGATAAAGACATTCCCTGCACCTGCGATCAGTTTTCTCACCTGATCCTGGGTTTTTCCGCAGAAAGAACATCTGATTTTATCCTCTGGTCTTACTGGCATGCTCACACCTCTCGATTTCTAAACTATAACTGCAAATTCTTAGTGCTTTGTAATTACATGGTCGATGAGACCGTAATTCATCGCTTCCTCAGCGGACATATAATTGTCACGCTCCGTATCTCTCTCAATCACTTCGATCGGCTGACCTGTGTTGGCTGCCATGATGGAATTGAGTTTGTGTTTTGTTTTTAAGATATGCTCTGCAACGATATTGATGTCTGTTGCCTGACCCTGAGCACCGCCGGACGGCTGGTGGATCATGATCTCTGCATTCGGGAGCGCATAACGTTTTCCCTTTGCACCGCCGGAAAGAAGGAATGCACCCATGCTGGCTGCCATACCGATACATGTTGTGCAGACATCGCACTTGATGTAGTTCATCGTATCGTAAATTGCCATACCGGCTGTTACAGATCCACCCGGGCTGTTGATATAAAGGTGAATGTCCTTATTCGGATCTTCAGACTCTAAGAAAAGAAGCTGTGCAACAACAAGGCTTGCTGTCACATCGTTAACCTCTTCGCCAAGGAAGATGATACGATCTTTTAAAAGTCTGGAATAAATATCATAAGTGCGTTCGCCTCTGCTGGTGGATTCCAGTACGTAAGGTACTAAACTCATATTATTTCCTCCTGTTTTCCTAACTTGACAGGGGATTGCTGCAAAACTCCTACAGCAACCCCCCAGTTGATTTTCTCTTTTGTTAATTAAGCAAGGTTTGCTTTTGCTACTAAGAAGCTGATAGCTTCCTGTACAGCAAGGTCAGCTTTCATAAGATCAAGCTGCTCAGCACCGAACATGCTCTTGATCTGCTCTTTGTCCATCTTGAAGTTCTCAGCGAGCTTATCGAACTCAGCTTCAACAGCTGCTTCTGTAGCTTCGATGTGCTCTGCCTCAACGATAGCCTCAAGAACGAGTCTTGTCTCGATTCTCTTGATTGCGTTCGGCTTCATCTGCTCTGCAAGATCTTCGATCTTCAGACCTGTGATCTGCATGTACTGCTCCATGGAGATACCCTGGCTCTGCATTCTGTTTGCATAGTCGTTTAACATGTTGTTAACCTGCTCGTTGATCATCATCTCCGGGATTTCCATTGTTGCGTTCTCAACAGCTTTTTCAACTACGCGGTTCTCAAGCTCTGTAGCTGCGAATTTCTCTTTCTCAGCTTTGAGTTTCAGAGCGATGTCGTTCTTGTACTCTTCAAGAGTATCGAACTCGGAAACTTCGCTTGCGAAATCATCGTTGAGCTCCGGAAGCTCTCTAACTTTGATCTCTTTTACAACAACCTTGAACATAGCCGGTTTGTTCTGTAAATCTTCTACATGGTACTCAGCCGGGAATGTAACGTTTACTTCGCACTCTTCACCGATGTTCTTGCCGATTAACTGGTCTTCGAATGTATCGATGAATGTGTGGGAACCGATTGTAAGCGGGTAATCCTCAGACTGGCCGCCTTCGAATCTCTGACCGTCAACATAACCGTCGAAGTCGATTGTTACGATGTCGCCGTCAGCAACCGGTCTGTCCTCAACTGTGATCATACGAGCGTTCTTGTTCTGCTCTGCTTTGATCTCGTCCATGATATCTTCTTCTGTTACGTCGGAGCTTACTCTCTCAACTTCTAAGCCGATGTACTGACCAAGAGTAACTTCCGGCTTGATAGCAACTGTTGCTGTATAGATAAGAGCCTTACCCTCTTCGATCTGCTCTACGTCAACCATCGGACGGGAAACGATCTCAAGACCGCTCTCAGCAGCTGCTGCCGGGTAAGTAGCGTCGATACACTCGTTAACAGCGTCCTCGAAGAATACGCCTACGCCGTAAGCTTTCTTGATCATAGCAAACGGAACTTTACCTTTTCTGAAGCCCGGGATGTTGAACTGACCTTTCTTCTTGTTGTAAGCGTTCATGATTGCTTTGTCAAACTGCTCTACCGGTACTTCGATTGTAAGTTTCGCGGTATTCTTTTCTAATTTTTCTACCTGTAAATTCATTTTAAAGGTTCCTCCTTAAATATATCAACGTCCATTCAGGTGGGCGCTACACTTCAAGATAACATTATAGCATACTGATTTTAGAAATACCAGTACTATTTTACAAAATAACAAAAAATTATCTTTGTTTTTCGGGCATAAAAACCTTATTTATCGTACTGGATTTTCTTCTTCAGATCAAGAGATGTCTCTTCATCCACGAGAAGCTTTACAAGCTCCAGGCCAAGATCAATGGAGCATCCCATGCCTCTTCCGGTAGAAATGAGACGGTCTGTCTCGACTGCCGCACCTGTGATCTCTGCTCCGTCCATCTTCTCTTCCCAGCCCGGGAAGCATGTTACTTTGTGACCTTTCGCAAGACCAAGAACTCCCAGAACACTCGGCGCCGCACAGATTGCCGCCAAACGTTTTCCTGCTGCCGCATGTGCTTTTAACATCTCTGCCAGACCTTCGTGTTTTGTAAGATTCAGCGTACCCGGCATTCCGCCCGGCAAGAACAGAACATCCACATCATCTGTGATCTCCTCAAATACGGTATCTGCAGTGATCTTAAAACCATGGGAACCGGTGATCTCCTTTCTTCCCATAATGGAAACAAGCGTTACATCAACACCGGCACGGATCAGCACATCACAAACTGCCAGACACTCCACTTCTTCCATTCCATCTGCAACAAATGCATATACTTTTGCCATTTCGTTCACCTCATTTTTCTTAATAGCCGTTCTTTTCCAGTTCCTTTAACTCTTCCTCTGTATACGGATGGAACTCACCGTTCAGATAATATCCTCTGACAGAGCCATCCCCTGCGTGTTTTACAGCACTGTCGTTCACATGCACCGGAGGCTCCGCATTTACAACCGGCTCTGTTCTTATCGGCTGTTCATAGCTGTAACTGTATGTTTCCTCATACACATTCCGGCGCGGCTGTTCATACGTCTGCTGCCAGTCTGCAGTTCTCTCCTGATATTCATGATAATCCGAACTTCCAAAACCATTTAAATAGTTGGTATACGGATTTCTCAACACTGCATACAGCTCTGCAAGTGTACCATCATAATACGGCAATACTAAGAAGGAACCGATTCCGCATGCAAGCGCACCAAGGATCCACCATCCGATAAAGGATAATTTCAGCACCCATGTGCTTAACTTATGACCCCGCATCATATCTTTCGACATACGCAGCACATCTGACGTTCTCATATCCGGATTTTCTGCCAGAATATATGGTACCATATGATAGCAGTAGCCCAGATAAATACCAGGGAACACAAAGCAGAGCGTTCCTAAAAATACCAGAATGTTTCGCACGAGCATCGTCCAGATGATATTCAGGTATTCATTCTTAAATCCATACAGAAGACAATCCATACCGGCTGTGCGTCCTCTCTGTCGGCTTTCCATATAAAAACGGTTTTTTCCAACTTCAATGATCGGCGCCACAAACACTCCGACTGCCAGAGCGATCGCGCCTCCGATCAAAAGTCCGATCAAAAAGACACTTACTGTAGCTGCATTGGCAGAATCCACGATTCCTTCTGCCATCTGCGGGATCTCACTGATAACAGAGTCAAGACCGCCACTCAAACTCTCCTCAAGATTAAAATTGTATTCCTGAGATATGTTTGCACCGGCGTTGGCTGCATTGGCACCGCTTCCGCTGCTGCTTCCGCCATTGCTGTTAAACAAAGAATTGATCATACTGACTGCAAGCGCCGGCCAGAAGTATCTCCGTATATTGTTTTTCGCACGGAATTTCAATTCTGCTCTTGTCCACATAAGCATTTCCTCCCATCATTCTTTTGTTGCTTTATTGTTTTCGCAATCTTCGCGTACTTTTCACACTTTTAGTCTATCATAAATTTGCGCCGATAATTATTACATTTTTCTTAGATTGTGTTATACTGAATCCAGAAAGGAGTATCACAACATGGAAATCGAACGCAAATTTCTCATCGAAAAAGCCCCGGAAGGCTATGAATCCTATCCGTTCCACATGATCGAACAGGCATACCTCTGCACAGAACCGGTCGTCCGGATCCGCAGAGAAGATTCCGATTATTATCTCACTTATAAAGGAAAAGGACTCTTATCGCGGGAAGAAGTCAACCTTCCTCTGACCGCTGAATCCTATGCCCATCTGCTCGCCAAGGCAGACGGAAACATTCTTACCAAAAAGCGTTATCTGATCCCGGTTGAAAACCGACCGGATCTTACCATCGAGTTTGACGTTTTTGAAGGCAGATTCGCAGGACTGATGTTAGCGGAAGTTGAATTTGCTTCCGAAGAAGACGCAAACGCCTTCGTTCCGCCGTCCTGGTTCACAAAAGATGTGACCTTCTCCGGCGAATATCAGAACAGCCGCCTCTCCAAACTGTAATCGTATTTTCATATAGGAAAGACCACCGGAAGAAACCCGCCGGTGGTCTTTTTTATTCACAGAATGTGGATTACATCATTCCGCCCATTCCGCCGCCTGCCGGCATTGGCGGAACATCTTCTTTAATTGTAGCAACTACAGACTCCGTTGTAAGGAGTGTGGAAGCAACGCTTGTTGCGTTCTGTAATGCGCTTCTTGTAACCTTAGCCGGATCAAGGATACCGGACTCAACCATGTCTACATACTCTTCTTTGTAAGCATCGAAGCCCATGCCAACATTAAGTTCACGTACTTTGTTTACGATTACGGAACCCTCAAGACCAGCGTTTGCTGCGATGTGGAATAACGGAGCCTCAAGAGCTTTTAAGATGATCTTAGCACCTGTCTTCTCGTCGCCCTCTAAACCAGCTGCAAGCTCAGCAACTTTGCTTGCTGCATGAACGTATGCAGAACCGCCGCCTGCAACGATACCCTCTTCAACAGCTGCCTTTGTAGCTGCAAGAGCATCTTCCATACGAAGTTTTGCTTCTTTCATCTCTGTCTCTGTAGCAGCACCTACGCGGATAACTGCAACGCCGCCTGCCATCTTAGCAAGTCTTTCCTGTAATTTCTCTCTGTCAAACTCGGATGTTGTTTTCTCAAGCTGAGCTCTGATCTGGCCAACTCTGTAGGAGATCTCATTCTTGTCGCCCATACCGTCAACGATGATTGTGTGCTCTTTTGTGATCTTAACAGATTTTGCACGGCCAAGCTGTGCCATTGTTGCATCTGCAAGGGAGAGACCAAGCTCCTCGGAGATTACTGTACCGCCTGTTAATGTAGCGATATCTTTTAACATTTCTTTTCTTCTGTCGCCGTAGCCCGGAGCCTTAACAGCAACAACTGTGAATGTGCCTCTTAATTTGTTTACGATAAGTGTTGTAAGAGCCTCGCCCTCGATATCTTCAGCAACGATGAGAAGTTTTGCACCTGTCTTAACGATCTCTTCAAGTACCGGAAGAATGTCGTTGATGTTGGAGATCTTCTTGTCTGTGATAAGGATGAACGGATCATCGAGGTTTGCTTCCATTTTCTCCATATCTGTGCACATATATGCGGAGAGGTAACCTCTGTCGAACTGCATACCTTCTACAAGATCAAGCTCTGTGAGCATTGTCTTGGACTCTTCAATTGTGATAACGCCATCGTTGGAAACTTTTTCCATAGCGTCAGCTACCATCTCACCAACCTCGTCGTCAGCTGCAGAGATTGCTGCTACTCTTGCGATCTGGGATTTGCTGCTGATCGGCTGGCTCATCTCTTTGATCGCCTCTACTGCAACATCAGTAGCTTTCTTCATACCTTTACGAAGAATGATCGGGTTTGCACCGGCTGCCAGGTTCTTCATACCCTCGTTGATCATTGCCTGTGCAAGAACAGTTGCTGTTGTTGTACCGTCACCGGCTACATCGTTTGTCTTTGTAGCTGCTTCTTTTACAAGCTGTGCGCCCATGTTCTCGAAAGCATCTTCTAACTCGATCTCTTTTGCGATCGTTACACCGTCGTTTGTAATAAGCGGAGCGCCGAAGGATTTGTCAAGAGCAACGTTTCTTCCTTTCGGTCCGATTGTTACGCGAACTGTGTCAGCAAGTTTATTTACACCAGCTTCAAGAGCTTTTCTGGCTTCTACGCCATATTTGATTTCTTTCGCCATGATTTAAAATACCTCCAAAAAAAGTCTCGTTTCAATTATTTCTCGATGATTGCAAGAATATCGCTCTGCTTAACGATGATGTACTCTTCGTTGTCAGCTTTTACTTCTGTGCCTGCAAACTTGGAAAAGATAACCTGATCGCCAACCTTAACCTGCATAACAACCTCTTTGCCTTCTACCATTCCGCCCGGTCCAACAGCGATAACCTCAGCCTGCTGCGGTTTCTCTTTTGCCTGACCCGGAAGTACGATACCGGATTTGGTTGTCTCTTCTGCTACTAACTGTTTTAAAACAACTTTGTCAAATAATGGTACTAATTTCATTACTGACGCCTCCTTGTCAATTCTACTTTATTGTATATGCCAAATTGGGGGGGCTTTCTAACGCTCCCGTTACACAAGTAATGTTATATCATGCATTATTAGCAGTGTCAAGGCGCGAGTGCTAACTTTTAGGAAATTTTTCGATTTTTTTCAATTTCTTCATAATTATCCCTTTTCATTTTATTTGATTTCGATTATGATAAAACTATATTGTATTTTTCTGCAGCAGATGTTTCAAGTTGCGGAAATACCGGCTGCAGGATCACTGCGGCACAAGAAAGGAGAATGACCATGTCCAAAAAGAGAACCGGTTTAATGATCGCTGTCGGTGCTGCACTCGGTGCTGCTGCCGCTGGCCTTTCCTACTATTTAAAGTACAAATCCTTCAATGATGAGATCGACAAAGATTTCCATGATTATGAAGAAGATGAAGTTGCAGCTGCAGAAAAAGAAGAGCCTGTCTCCTGCGCAGATACAAAACGCACATACATCTCCCTTGATTCCAACAAGTGCAAAGCTTGTGAGGATACAGAAGTCTGTGAAGAAGCAGCTCCGGTTGCAGAGACTGCTCCTGCAGAAGAAGCAGCTCCGGCCGAAGAAGCACCGATCGCCGCTACTGTAGAGGAAGATACGGAAGGAGCCAACTAAATGATACAGAGCCTTCTCCGCTCTATGGAATTATTGGAAGTTCTGAAAGAAAAGAACCGCAGTTTTACGATCGCCGAGCTTGCGGATGCCATGAATCTTCCGCCAAGTACCGTCCATCGCATTCTTCAGACATTTTGCGAAAGAAAGTACGTGATCCGTGATGAACGTTCCCACACGTATCGCCTTGGTCCGGCTTTGATCCCGCTTGGAAAAGCCGCTTCAAAGGGAATCCGTCTTCAGGATGCCGCAAAACCGATCCTTGCTTCCCTCTCCCAGAAAACGGGTGAGGACGTTTATCTGATCATTCCGGTTGGAAATAAGGGTCTTGTCATCGAGAAATATGACGGTCCGAGCCATTTGAAAGTGGTTGAGGAATTCGGATATGAGATGTATCTGCACTGCGGTGCGATCCGCAAAGTTCTTCTGGCTTTCCAGTCTCCGAACTTTATTGATGAATATATGAAGAATATCATTATGCAGGACAGAGCGTTCCCATATGTACGCCCGGCAGAGCTTCTTGCTGAGCTGGATAAGATCCGTACAGACGGCTACGCAATTTCCCGCGGTGATTATGTTGCTGATGCGATCGGCATTGGTGCTCCTGTCTTTAACGCAGAAGGCGAGCTTGCTTGTTCCATCGGTATCATCACTCCGGAAATCAGGCTGAATGACGAAAATTCCCTGGAGACACTCTCGGGATATGTAAAATCGTTTGCAGCAGAACTGTCCTCTGATCTTGGATATCTTCCACATTTAAATGTTATACCCAAATAAACTTCAACGGGGAAACCGGTACTGACCGATTTCCCCGTCTTTTTTCTCTATATCAAAACCAGATCTTATCTCTTCTTTTCTGTTCGTTTATAAATCGCTGCCAAGATCGCAGCCACAACAAACGCGATGAAACCAAAAATGAACGGCAGTTTCGGATTGGCTGTATATAACAATCCAGCAAAAAGAGCTCCGATGATTCCTCCTAAAGATTTAATAGAATTGCAAAATCCCATGATCAAGCTATTCTGCTCTTCCGGACCTCCGCTTGCCACCAGATTATGGATCAGCGGTACACTGATAGAATTGAAAGCATAGAAAATAACAAAAACAATAACAAACAGTATAATCTCCTCAAACCAGACAACACCAAACATGGTCGCCGAACAGATTGCAAGAACCCAAAATACAGAACTGCGGTTATTCGTTTTTTTCAGCAGCCAGATGCAGATCGTGCTGTTTGCCACTAATGTGATCAAGCCCATGATACCTTTCAGGATTCCGTTATATCCGGACGAGAAATTAAACTGGTCACGGATATAATAATTAAACGTCTGATCAAAGCAGTTGTAGCCCAGTTCCTGAAGCGCAGCGATGATAAAAAGAATCATAAACAGCGGTGTCAGAAAATTCCTTGCCAGAACAAAGCTGTGGAACGGATTGATTTCCGCAAACCCTGTTGTCTTTTTCAGTTCCCGCATCGGATATCTGGAATCATCTTTGCAGCCAAAATAAAAGATTAAACCGGAAAGGATCAGCAGAACAACCTGGACAATAATCGCAAGATATGTATAGACTTCGCCAAGCAATCCGCCTACAAAGTAACCAAACGCACCAAAAACTGACTGAATGGTTGCATTGACAGCCAGCTGCTTTCCACGTGTTACAGGATCCGGAGCCGTATTTACAATGTATGTCAGAATACAGACAAAACAGCCGCCACATCCGATTCCCGCGATTGCGCGTGCCAACGTAAATCCCATTTCTGTTGAGGAAAGACCAAAAAGTGCCTGTCCAAAAGCATAACCGATACAGGTGATCAGAAGTATTTTTCGACTGGAGGCATAGGCACTGATCCACCCCCAGAATGGCGAAAACAAGAAATTCGTCAGCATCTGCGCGGCCATTGCCACACCAAACATATAACTTCCCAAACCAAAGGCCGTAAACAGTGTCGGAGTGACCGGATGAGCTGTATTCGCAGCGATACTGAGAACGATACATCCCAGATAATAATAGAAAAGGTGCCGATCCATGTATTTTCTTGAAATCCCCATTGCTCCTTACTCCTTCATCTTGATATCAGATATTATACCACATGCCATGCTCTTTTTGCACACTTCGATTGCAGCTAAAAACATAATCTCGTGATAAAAAAACGAGACATAGGAAAATTCCTATGTCTCGAAAAAATTTAGCTTATTATATTATTTGTTAAGCTCAAGAACGTCAGCGAACGCCTGGATAGCTGTTCTTGCCTGACCGAAGTCACGCATCTGCTGATCGATACCAAGTTTGATGTGCGGGATACCAGCATCATCAAGAGCTTTCTTGAGGTACGGATACTCCATCTCCTCCGGATCACAGAACTGCTGCATGAACAGTACAAGACCCTGAGCACCGCTCTCTTTTACCATGTTTGCAACGAACTCGCCACGACGGTTCTCTGCAGACTTCGGATCATAAAGAAGAACTTCGTAATCGATGGATGCGAACTGTTTTGCAAGTGCCATCATAGCATCTGCCTCGTCCTCTGCTGCATCCCAAAGGAATGCACGGCTCTCATGAGCAACGTCATCTGCTGCGATAGCAACGTTGTTCTCTTCGAAAGCTGCAAGAAGAGCCGGGTTGTCACAGATGATACCGGATGTAACAACCTTTGTACCCTGCCAATCGCATACCGGAAGAGCTGCGAGCTCTGCGTTAAGAGCTGCAAGTTTCTCTGTGTACTCGTCTTTCAGCATGAACCAAGCTGCTTTCAGAACTGCGGAACGGATTGTCGGTTTGATAATATCGCAGTGATCGTTTGCGAGTTTTACGAACTCACGGCGAACTGCTCTGGATTTATTGTAAACTTTGATTGCGTTCTGGATATCATCATTTGTGATTTCCTTGCCTGCGATCTTCTCAAGCTCAGTCTTAACGTGTGTGTACTGGTCAATTGTGAACTGAAGACCCCACGGAGCAAAACGGTTCTGCGGATGAGCTAAGAAGATAACCGGCATCTTGTCGCCCATGGAAACACGGTAGTTCTGGGACATCGGACGGAGTGTATCACAGATTGTTGGTGTGATGATACCGTCTAACTGATCCATTGTGCCGTCAAGAAGCATCTCAAGTGCTAACTGAGCGATTGTGCAGTAGAATGTTGCACAGTACTCTTTTGCACGGCTGATGTTCTTTGTGTTGGAACCCCACATACCCATCGGTACTAAACCAGCTGCATAAACTAACTCTTCCGGAGCGTAGTACGGTAAAACACCAACTACTTTTTTGCCCTGTGCTTTAAAGTTGTCGAGCTGCTGCTTCGGATTGGAAGCAACTGCCTTAAATTCATCTAATAATACCTGAATACTCATTTGCTTATGCCTCCTTTGCCTGTTTGTTCGCTTCCATTGCCTCTACAAGACCCTGTACACGTGTCTCGTACTGAGCGGCATTGAAGTTACGCGGGTCAGCCTGGTCACCATCAAATCCTGCACACGGAATGCCAAGATCTGCTGTGAAACGACGCTGCATCTCTGCCATGTAGCCGGACCACGGCTTACAGCTTCTGTTGTAGTGAACAAGAACGCCGTCTACCTGGTTATCTACGCAGATGCCTTCACGCCAGGAAACACCCTGCTCGATACAAACAGAGTTCGGAGCTTTACAGTAAGCACGAGCCATCTCGTCTAAGCCATCGTATACGAAACCGAATGCCGGTGCATATACAACTGCTGTAACGTTAACGCCATGCTCTTTTAACGGTTTGAACAGTGCCGGAAGTTTCGGCCAGCACGGAATACCCTCGAACATTACACGGTATTTCTCCGGGAACGGACATGTGGACTCGAGATCCTTGATCTGCTGCTCAAGGTCTTCAGCGAGAAGCTCAAATGCCTC
>SVDR01000098.1 GCA_015057755.1 Lachnoclostridium sp. | reverse complement strand
ATTATTTTGAAACATCTGTAGATTATATTATAGGTAATACTGAAATTCCTCACAAATTGGAACCATTAACAAACACTATGCTTAACAATGACGAAGTAATGTTGATAACTGATTACAGAAAATTATCCCAATCTCAACGTTCAGTACTTAAATCATTGATGTTTGAATTTATTAAGCAAAACTCAATTTAGCCATATCTCGATATCTTTTTCAGCACCATTCGAAAGAGAGTGTAAGACTATGTTAAAACATTTAAATTCTCATCTTCCTAATAAATACTATCTATTTTCTAAACTATATTATTTAATTCTTGATTCGCGGTCTTTATTGCCTGCGCATATATCTCTTCATATCCCATGGTTGTCTCTTTGCACTCAAATATAACAAAGCGGAGAACTTCTCTGTTCTCCGCTTACGTATTATTATAATATTCAATTTCTACAGCGCCACAATAATACCGCCATCGTTCGCATATACTGTCGATACTCCGGCCGTATCTGTCACCACCACTTCTCTGAATTTCGCCTTGGAACAGAGAATCTCTTTTACATACTGAGCACGTTCCGGCGCATTCACGTGAGAGATCACAAGGCGCTTTTCTTCCGTTTTACCGCCTTCCTTGATCACATATTCCGTCATTTTCTGCAGTGCCTTGTTGATGCCTCTGGCCTGATCCAGTTTGATGATCTGACCCTTTTCTGCTCCCATAACCGGCTTAATATTCAATGTAGTCGCAAAGAACGCAGACAAACCTGTCAGTCGGCCGTTTTTCCGCAAGGTGTCCAGTGACTCTAATACAAAATAGGTGTTCATTCGGTCACGGTATGCATTGGCTTCCTTTTCGATCTCCTCAAACGGGAGTCCCTGTTCACAGAGATCTCGAATGTGAAGCGCAATGTTCAGTTCTCCACTGGATGCCGATTCGGAGTTGATGATGCAGATATTTTTATGACCGTACTCCTCTTCATAAAGAGATTTTGCGAGAACCGCACTGTTATAGCTTCCGCTTAACGGACCGGAAAGTGTGATCACAAAGATATTGTCCGCATCACAGCAATATGCTTCTTTAAACATTTCCGGGGACGGACATGCAGTCTTCGGTGCCTCCGGGCTCTCCGCTACAATTTTAATAAATTCCTTCTGATTAAACGTCTCGTCATCGATAAATGTCTGTTCTCCAACAATCAACGTGAGCGGAATCATCTGAAAATGTGAATCCTTTTTTAACTCTTCTGTGAGATCCAGACAGCTGTCACCGATAATCTTGTAATTCATACTACCCCTCCTACTACACCAGGTAACCTATAAACTCTATCAGACAAATTGCAAGATAGATAAAAAATCCCGGATTTTTATACACATATTTCCGGTTCTCCGACCACGGCCCATTCCGTTCCGTCATCTGTCGATGCCAATGTGGTCCATATTTTATTATAACCACAACCGCACCGACTATCAATAAAAACATGATCCCCAGAAGCACCATACTGTACACCGCCGGAAGAATCATCGGATCGATCGTATAGATCCACTCCTCGATGGCCACTGTTAATGTGTTATAAGAATTCACTAAAATGTGGATCAACACCGAATAACGGATTCCATTTGTTTTTACTGCTACATATCCGAGTATCAGGCCAATTGCTGTCGCATACAGAAACTGAGATATATTTCCATGCATCAATCCAAACATGACTGCAGTAAACACCACCGCTGTCCAATCACCGAACAAGCGTGCCCGCTTTAAGATGATTCCACGGAACATCCATTCTTCCATAAACGGACCCAATAGGCAGGAATACAAGATCATCGATGGACTAAGTTCAAACATCATATCCATCACCGGATTCATCTCCAAAAAGGATTTTCCGGTAACCATGGAAATTCCATAGTTGATGCACGTACCCACAATATTTAACATGTATCCGGCACCGAGCGATGCAATCGAGCAGATAACGAAATCAAATCCGGTCAGCCCCGTCTGCTTGCGATCATCTTTCGGCAGCCAGCACATCACAAGCCAGGCAAGAACATGGCCAACTCCCAGGACAAACACATACTGCACAAGCATGTCCGTCCAGGGAGAATGGAAAAGCCAGGAAAGCCAGCGCATTGCGCCAGCCTCCTGGTCCGTAATCCATATCTCTGCCTGAGTGTAAAGTTCTGCTCCCAGATACTGATATCCCATCAGCACACTGGCTGCAAGGCATAAAATTGTAAATGTCTTTAAAACGTTACGTTTACTCAGGTTCATATCGGTTCCTTTTAATTCTATTCTTCTGTGAGCATCATCATGATCTCGCCGCTTCTTGCGATGAATTTCGTCATACGTTCCGGTGAAAGGCTTCCATGTGCCAGTTTCGCAAGGTCATAAAGCTGTTCGCAGAATTTATTTGTATTGGCACCATCTCCATGGGTCAGTACATATTTTACGAGATCATTGTTTGCGTTGAGAACCAGTGTTTCCTGTACCGGGAACATGTCCAGTCCGCCACCATACATCGCATACATCTTCATCATATCCTGCATTCTTCTGCTTTCTTCCGATACGGTGATCATAGATGCAAGACCTGCATTTTTCAGCTTCTCTACCTTTACGTCCAGATTATCATTGCCAAGGGCCTTGCGGAAGATCTCTGTCAGAGACTCTGCATTCTTCTTTTCCTGTTCCTGTGCAACTTCATCCGGTTCGCCCTCTTCCACCTTGAAGATCTCACTCACGTCCGCATCAATGCGAAGGAATTTGACACCTTCATTCTTCTGCTCCAGGTGGCTGATAAACGGAGAATCAATCGCATTCGGAAGAATCACGGCATCCAGCTCTGCCTCTTTAAACATATTGATGTACTGACTCTGCTCTTTCTCATCTGTCACATAGAATACCTGATTCTCATGCTTCTTTTCTTTATTTTCTTCCAGACAGTCTTTTAATGTCAGATACTTGCCATCCAGATTCTTGAATACAATATAATCATTCATCTTGTCCGCAAACTTCTCATCTTTTAAGCAGCCGAATTTAATGAACGGATTGATATCATCCCAATATTTTTCATAGTTCTCACGGTCTGTTTTGCACATACCGGATAACTTATCCGCAACCTTCTTTGTAATGTAATCAGAAATTTTCTTGACGAAACCGTCATTCTGAAGCGCACTTCTGGATACGTTGAGCGGAAGATCCGGACAGTCGATCGTACCCTTTAATAACATCAGGAATTCCGGAATAACTTCCTTGATATTATCTGCAATAAATACCTGATTATTAAAGAGTTTGATCTTGCCCTCGATGCTCTCATATTCCATATTGATCTTCGGGAAGTAAAGGATACCCTTTAAGTTGAACGGATAGTCCATATTCAGATGGATCCAGAACAGCGGTTCTTTGAAATCCATGAATACTTTTCTGTAAAATTCTTTGTACTCTTCCTCGGTACACTCGTTCGGATGCTTGTTCCAGAGCGGTTTTGTATCGTTGACCGGAATCGGACGCTTTTCAATTTTATACTTTTCTGTCGCCGGAGAAATCTCTACGATTTCCTTTGTACCGTCTTCGTTTTCTTTCTCTTCTATTTTGGCCTCTTCTACGATTGTCTCAACGATTTTATCCTTCTCTGTCAGTTCGTCTTTCTCAATCGTCTCATACATCGGAGCTACAGTCTCATCGTTCAGGAAGATCTCCACCGGCATGAATGCACAGTATTTATCCAGAACTTCACGGGCGCGGAACTCATTGGAAAACTCCGTACTTTCATCATTCAGATACAAAGTGATTGTTGTGCCGATCGTCTCCTTGTCACCGTCTGTCATCTCAAACTCAGTGCCGCCCTCAGACTCCCAGTGAACAGCTTTCGCTCCATTCTGATAAGATAAAGTATCAATCGTCACTTTATCAGCCACCATAAACGCAGAATAGAATCCAAGACCAAAGTGACCGATGATCTGATCCTCATTAGCCTTATCTTTGTACTTGTTCATGAAATCCATCGCACCGGAGAAAGCAATCTGATTGATATACTGTTCCACTTCCTCTTCAGTCATACCAAGGCCGTTATCTGTGATCTTAATGGTTTTATCCGTTGGATTGACCGTTACACAGACTTTATACTCCGGATTCTCCGGTTCCTCGTACTCGCCCATCAGGGCCAGTTTCTTTAATTTTGTGATCGCATCACAACCGTTGCTAACAAGCTCACGGTAAAAAATATCATGGTCAGAGTATAACCACTTTTTGATGATCGGGAAAATATTCTCGCTGTTGATTGAAAGACTTCCTGTCTTAGCCATAATAATAATCGCTCCTTCTTTTCTGTCACACAGGCACCAAGCCCGCTTCTATTTATGTTTCCCCGCAATCTGCGGTTTCTTTTCATACCCATTACAGATCCCTCATCTGCAACATAACATATTGTAATACCGTTGTAGGGAAAAGTCAATAAAAATTAGCACTCTCAAAGCAAGAGTGCTAATAAAATTTTTATAAACTTTTCTAGCTCACGGCGATTCCATGTTTCTGAAAGAACACCTTCACACTTTCATCCCATTCCCGCTCCAGCGTCTTATCCATCGTAAATACGTTCATGGAAGTTCCGGTCACGACAGTCATTTCATTGTTCTCATAACACACATTTAAGTACAGACCGCCAACCTGGTCTGCCTGCATACCCGGTACATGCTTCTCTACAAAGCGTTCTTTTGCGTCCGGTGAGAGCATGAACACGATCCGAAAACTCTCCGGCAGACGTTTTCCTTTGATCAGAGAAAAGCACACTGGCTTCAGAACTTTCCATGATGAAAACTCTTCAATTCGATTTTCCTCCAATTCCTCATCGGAATAATATCCATGGCGGATACGACCGTCGATGTTGAAGCTGTTGAAGGTTATCACTGTTGCCTCCCGAACCAGAAATCCGTCAAACATCTCTCCGATAAACAGACCGGAGGTAAAGGTTTTCTGTTCCTCAATTTTTAATGCTATCATATGTTCTCCTTTCGCTCTCCGCTTCTATTGTACCTCGCGCCGACGGTTTCCGCAATTGAATTTCTCGCATTTCTCCTCCCTTATGTTGACGCGCCCCTCTTTGAAGCTTATACTATTCTTACGGAGTTTCTCCAAATTTATGATATGCGAGGTCCGCAATATGTCTTTTGATAAAGTAAAACAATTTTTTGAATCCCAGGGAGCCGGTGACAAAGTCCTCTGGCTGGAACATTCCAGCGCCACCGTAGAGCTGGCAGCTGAAGCGGTAGGCTGCGAACCGGCACGTATCGCAAAAACCCTTTCTTTTCTCGTTGACGATCGCCCTATTTTGATTTTGACCGCCGGAGATGTGAAAGTAGATAACAAAAAATACAAAGAACGGTTTCATGCTAAGGCAAAAATGATTCCGGGCGACCTGGTAGAAGAACTGGTGGGACATGCCCCGGGCGGTGTATGTCCGTTCGTGATCAGGGATGGGATTGACGTCTATCTGGACGCATCTTTAAAGCGTTTTGATATTGTTTATCCTGCTGCCGGCAGCGGCAACAGCGCAGTACGTCTTACAATTGAGGAACTGGAACATTTTTCAGCTTATAAAGAATGGATTGATATCTGCAAAGAGCGTTAAACTTCTTGACGAAACAGAAGAATTCTGGCACACTAACCATATAGGTGTTATTTATGGAGGGATAAAATATGAATAACTTAAACAAAGAATTACTGACATTTTTAGACGAGAGTCCGAGCAGATTCCACGCAGTTGCAAACCTTGGCAAAATGCTGGAAGAAGCCGGTTACAAGCGTCTTTCTGAAAGCTATGAGTGGGACCTGGAAGAAGGCGGCAAGTATTATGTGACAAGAAACGGTTCTGCACTGATCGCATTCCGTGTACCGACAGCTTCCTTCAAAGGCTTTATGATGTCCGCAAGCCACAGCGATTCCCCGTCTTTCCACGTAAAAGTAAATGCTGAAATGACCAACGCTGACGGCTATGTTCGCATCAATACAGAAAAATACGGCGGATGTCTCATTACTCCGTGGATGGACCGCCCGTTAACCGTTTCCGGCCGTCTTCTTGTGGAAACAGAAAACGGTATCGAGACAA
>SVDR01000010.1 GCA_015057755.1 Lachnoclostridium sp. | reverse complement strand
TCACACTGGCTTATCATGCACACAATAATCTGCAGCAGGCATTCGGAAATGCAGAAGCACTGGTGGAGATGAATCTGAAACGTGATTTGATCATCGATGCATGTGTATTTGGCATGGGCCGCGGAGCAGGAAATCTGAACCTGGAACTGTTTGCAGAATACATGAATGAGAACTATGATACCAATTATAAAATTGAACCGATGCTGGAGATCATGGATGAGTATCTGAATGAAATTCATAAGGCAAAATTCTGGGGATATTCACTTCCGCTGTATCTTTCTGCGATCAATGGCTGTCATCCGAACTATGCGATCCATCTGGCAGAAAAAGATTCTCTGACAGTAAAATCGTTCAATGAGTTATTAAAAGGAATGCCGGCCGATCACAAGGCAATTTATACCAAAGACCGTGCGGAGCAGCATTATCGTCAGTACCAGGAAAATTATGTGGATGATAAAGAGGCGCTGAAGCGTCTGGCAGAAGAGATCGGACAGAAGAAGGTCATTCTTCTTGCACCGGGAAAAGGTCTGCAGGAGCATAAGGACGAAGTCTTAAAGGAATGCCAGAAAGAAGATACCGCAGTGATCGCAGTAAACTTCCTGGCAGAAGGATTTGATCCGGATTATATTTTCAGCAGCAATATGCGCAGATATGCGAAGATTCAGGAAATTACCACAAAGAAATGTATTACAACATCCAATATGAAGGATGTTCAAAAGAGTGATTATATGGTAAATTTCTCCAGCTACGCCTCCATGACTCCGGAAATCATTGATAATTCCGGTCTGATGTTGCTGAAGGTACTGATCGCCATCGGCGTAAAAGAAGTGGCAATCGCAGGTATGGACGGTTATTCTGCCTATAGCGGCAATGATTATATTCACCAGAATCTGGTATTTGATTTCTCCAAAGAGGCAGAGCTTCGCAACCGCCTGATCTCAGAGGAAATGAGAGAACTGAAAAAGCAGATTGAGATTAATTTTATTACGCCAACCAGATATTGTGTGTAAAGGAAATGTAGAAAAAAGACGAAAATTATTAATTCTTAGCGAAAAAGACTTGACGTTTTCGTGAAAGTAGGGCAAACTATTAAAGATGGTATTAAAAACTACATGAATGGGGAACGAATATTTATGGTAAGAATTATTACAGACTCTTCTACATTATACACGATTGACCAGGCGCAGGAAATGGGCTTTGATGCAGTTCCGCTTTGCGTATCAATTAGTGACTGGGATGGCAGAGACCTTCATATGGACTATGACAGATTTTACAATACGATTGCGTCCGGTCATCATCCGAAGTCTTCCCAGCCGCCGATCGGTGATGTAATGGAGGCATTTGAGAAATATCCGGAAGACGATATTATCAACATCTCTATGGCTGACGGTCTTTCCGGTACATATCAGAGTGCTTGTGGTGCCCGTGAAATGGTTGAGAACAAGGACAACATTACAGTGATCAACTCCAGAACTCTCTGTGGACCGCATCGTTATATGGTAACAGTGGCTCAGAAGATGAAAGAAGCAGGTAAATCTGCAAAAGAGATCATTGACTGGATCGTTCAGAAATCTCACGAAACAGATTCCTGGCTGATCCCGCAGGACTTCGGTTTCTTGAGAAGAGGCGGACGTATGACTCCGACAGCTGCTGCGATCGGTTCTGTTCTCAAATTAAAGCCGGTTCTTTGTCTCACAGAAGACTGTAAGAGATTAGACAAATTTGCGATCAAGAGAACATTCTCTGGCGCTGTTAAGGCGATCCTGGACAGTTTAAAAGGTAAGCCGTTCGGCAGCGATTACATTTTCTATGTTGTTCACGCACGCGCATTTAAAGACTGTCAGACAGCAGTGGATCTTATTAAAGAGTATTTCCCGGAAGTGGAAATTCAGACATATGAACTGAGTCATGCGTTTATCACTCAGGGTGGTCCGGCTTGTGTAGCGATCCAGTATATTAAAAAATAAAAATGGTTATTGGAACAGGCATGAAACCACACGGGTTTTGTGTCTGTTTTCTTTTGGAAAAATACCGGAGATTCGCCATATAAAAGTAAAGAAAATTTAAAGAATTTTGGTAAAAAGTCTGATACAATGAAAGTGAAGAAAAATAACATTAGACAGGAGAAACTGCCTATGAAGATAAAGAATCAGATATTGCTGTGGGGAGTGATCGGATGTCTGGCGATCGGAAGTACCGGATGCGGTAATGGATCAGAAGCCTGTTGGACGACTGGTGCTCCGGCAGAAACAACTGTGGCGGAAGCGAAAAATACAGAGACTGTGGAAACTACAGACACGGAAATGACCGTCATGAAGGAGAACGAAGCAATCGTAGTAGAAACGAATGAAGCAATTCCGGAAGATGTTTGTGGTGTCCCGCTGTACATGGATCATGTGGTTGCGCAAGCGATTCTGGAAGAGAATGCAGGCCACTATTTGGGTGGAGAATGTCAGGGTGAAGGGCATATCATACTCGAAGAGTTGGAAGAGGATGGAATTTCCACGGTATACGCTCTGATGATGTACGGAGAATACGAATTCCAGAATGTGGATTATTTTATCAAAACATCCGGAACCGGTGTCATTCCGGTTGTGATGCAATTTGATCTTCGTCTGAGCAGTCACACACCGCTAATCTCATTTGAGTGGCCGATGGATGGAAGTAAATATAACGATTCTATCAAGAAGATGTTTCCGGAACATCTCTGGGACAGGACGCTTTCGATTCGCGAAGAGGATCGAAATACTTTGACAGAAATGGAACGCAGCTACGCCGTGCGTTATCTGGAGGAGATTGGACGTGATGCGGTCGTCGGCGAATATGCGGATTTTGAACACGTTTTATTGACCGATCTGGGGGTCAGTGTAGAGGTTTCCAATAAATTAGGCGAATATGAAAAGTATATGGGACCATATCCATACTGGCAGGGAAGCATCGAAAAGGTTGAGGATGGAACTCGTTATATGTATTCTCTGTTTTATGATGAGGAAGTAAATCAGATTGTTTATGAAAAGCGTGTATTTGAAACCCATGAGACGGTTGAAAAACATGTTTTTGATGCGACAACCGGCGAGAAAATAGAATTATGTGGACTGCTTCCGGCAAATGCGGTAAAATAGAGCAAACTGTTGAGGCAGAAACAAGTGAGAGAAGAACATGGAACCATATTACTATAACCAAATGTCAAAGGTAGAACAGGCTGTTTACCATGCAATGAAAATAGGATTTTCAGAAATGGCAACATCTTTCCTGGTACCGCGTGTGGAAGCGAAGGTACTGGGAGAGGTGTTTTTCCGTATGCGTCTGGATCATCCGGAGATTTTCTATGCAGTCAACTTTAAGTATCGCTCGTATCGTGATTCAAACAACCTGGAGATCATTCCGGAATATTTATTTGAAAAATCGAAAGTGAAAGATCATCAGAAGGCGATGAAGGCTCGTGTGGAAAAGCTGGTCCGTCCGGCTGCAAAGATGAGCGAAAAGGAAAAAGAGCAGTATATCCATGATTTTATCTGCCAAAATGTTCACTATGATAAATTGAAAAAAGCTTATTCCCACGAAATTATCGGACCGCTCGGACAAGGTGTCGGTGTCTGTGAAGGTATTGCAAAAACAGTAAAGATTCTTTGTGACAATCTTGGAATCTGGTGTATCATAGCAATTTCGGAAGCAAATCCGGAGAAGCAGATTAAATATCGTCATGCATGGAATGTTGTCCGAATTGATGGAACGTATTATCATTTGGATGCGACATTTGATAATTCTCTGGGAAAAGGGTGTCAGGAAAATCGCTATGATTATTTTAATTTGGATGATTCCAGGTTGTTCCGTGATCATGAACCGGTGATCTGGAAAGTTCCGGCCTGCAGTGATGGAGAACATTTCTATTATAAAGAAAAAAAGATTTCATTTACAAAAGTGGAAGAAGTAAAAAAACGGGCGCTTCAGGCGGCGAAAAAAGGCAAACCGTTTATTTTCCACTGGCGGGGAGGTTATCTAACAAAAGAAACGTTAAAGGAGTTGTTGGAAGTGTTGACGGAAGCCGCGACAGAGAAGGGGAAATATCTGCGTGTCAGTCTGAACTGGCCACAGGCGGTGCTGCATGCGGAATTTTCTGAGATCATTCCGGAACAGGCTGTTGTGATGGAAGAAGCCAATGAAGGCGAGCAGTTATAATCAGGTATTCGACAGGTGGAGGTGTGGCATATGGGGCTATTTCAGAAAAAAGCACCATTGGAGAAAGAATGGGAGAAACTGATGAAGGAGGAGCGCAAGTTTCTGCTTTCCCGTGCAGAAAAACGAGATTCTTTTCTCAATCAGAAACTGGACCAGCTCGTTCCGGATAAACTGCAGGATACTCTGGATACCGCGTTTGCAAAGGCGTTTGGACTGATCTTTGATAAAGGAACCGGAGTGATCGAAAAAACATACAGAAAAGATGAACTGGAAAAGAATTTCCAGATCAATCAGTTTGCATCGGAAGTGAGGAAAGACGGAAAATCGCTGCGGAAGTTTTCAAAGAAAGCAAAACAGTCAGGAAATATCAATCTTCTAGTGTCCGGAGCAGCGGGAATCGGTATGGGAGTCCTCGGCGTCGGAATCCCGGATATTCCGGTGTTTATCGGAATGGTTTTAAAATCCGTGTATGAGATTGCTTTGAATTACGGTTACCGTTATGATACTGCGGAAGAACAGTATTTTATTTTACTGCTGATTGAAACTGCAGTGTCTCACGGACGGGAGTTGATTGAACGAAATCAGGAAATTGACAATTATATCAAAATGGAAAAAATGCCGGAACCGTATAAACGAGAGGTACAGATTAAGCTGACATCTGCCATGTTATCAAAAGAATTGCTGTATATGAAATTCTTACAGGGAGTGCCAGTTGTGGGAGCTGTGGGAGGTGCATACGATGTGATATATTTAAAGCAGATCACAGATTATGCATCACTGAAGTATAAGCGTCGTTTCCTGACAAAAAAGCGAATGGAATAGCGATTTTTTGTGTTTACAGATTTTTTTAGTTATGTTATAATGAACTCCATATGAACAAAAATATAAAGGATGGTTTTGCAATGGCAACTTTACTTGAAAACTGGAGAGGTCTCGCATACGGCGATGGTCTCGATAATAAACAGCAGGAAAATCTCTGGAGAGGTTACTTCACAATTGAGAAAGGTATCTACGAGCAGCTTCTTGCTAACCCGACAGAGGTTATCGAGGGCACAGTAAAAGAGCTCGCTGAGAAATATGATACAGAAGTTCTGATCATGACAGGTTTCTTAGATGGTATCAACGAGAGCTTAAAGGGTTATGCAAACCCGATCGAGACAATGGATGAGAACACAGTTGTTAAGATCGAAATCGACCCGGAGAAACTTTACTACAACATGGTAGAAGCAAAAGCTACATGGCTCTATGAGCTTCCGCAGTGGGATGCGATCCTTACAGCAGAGAGAAGAGCTGAGCTTTACAAGGAGCAGAAAGCTTCCGGTACAGTTCGCCGTGAGACAGTGAAAGTTTACCCGAACGATCCGTGTCCGTGCGGAAGCGGTAAGAAGTACAAAAAGTGCTGTGGCCGTAATAAGTAATGATTTTTGACGGACAAGCCATTACCTGTTATGAGGGTAGTGGCTTTTTCCTTATTTATTCAGTAGGAAAAAGAACGATGGATTCTCGGATTTTGGAGGTCGGCAATGGAAGCGTATACCGGTTTTGCAGCCGTTTATGATACTTTTATGGACAACATTCCTTATGCGGAGTGGTGCGGGTATCTGACAGGACTTTTAAAAGAATATGGTGTGAAGGACGGTCTTGTGCTGGATCTGGGATGCGGTACAGGCAGTCTTACGGAACTTCTGTCTGAAGAAGGCTACGATATGATCGGAATCGATTATTCGGAAGAGATGCTGGAACTGGCGATGGAAAAGAAATACGAATCCGGAAAAGATATTCTGTATCTTTGTCAGGATATGCGTGAGTTTGAGCTTTACGGTACAGTCGCTGCAGTTGTTTCCATCTGTGATTGCATGAACTATATCACAGAACCGGAAGATCTGACAGAAGTATTCCGCCTGGTTAACAATTATCTTGATCCGAACGGTATCTTTATTTTTGATATGAACACAGAATACAAATATTCGGAGATTATGGGAGATACGACCATCGCAGAAGACCGCGAGGATTCCAGCTTTATCTGGGAGAACCAGTATGAAGCAGACGAAAAGATCAATATTTATGATCTTTCCATTTTTGTGAGAGAAGAGGAAGACCTTTACCGCAAGTACCATGAGACACATTACCAGAGAGCATATTCTCTGGATGAAGTGAAATCAGCGATCGAAGAGGCAGGCATGGAGTTTGTGGCTGCTTATGATGCATTTACAAAGGATGCACCGAAACCGACGAGTGAACGTATTTACGTGATCGCAAGAGAACGCGGAAAGCTTTCAGAATAGATATATTTGATAGAAAGGTATGAGTAATATGACAGATTATATTATCCGTGCAACAGCAGCCGATGGTCAGGTAAGAGCATTTGCGGCTGTGACAAGAGATATGGTTGAAACTGCCAGAGACTTTCACAATGCAAGCCCGGTAGCAACTGCTGCGCTTGGACGTCTTCTGACAGCCGGTGCGATGATGGGTGTTATGATGAAAGGCGAAAAGGACCTTCTGACACTTCGTATCGAGTGCCAGGGCCCGATCGAGGGTCTGATCGTAACTGCCAATGCAGCAGGCGATGTAAAGGGTTACGCATTTAATCCGGATGTTATGCTTCCGGCAAATGAACAGGGTAAATTAGATGTTGGCGGAGCACTGGATCTCGGTGTGTTAAGCGTAATTAAAGATATCGGTTTGAAGGAGCCGTACGTTGGTCAGACAATCCTCATGACCAGTGAGATCGCAGAAGATCTGACATACTATTATGCGAATTCAGAGCAGATTCCGTCTTCCGTAGCGCTCGGTGTTCTGATGAACAAGGACAATACAGTTCGTCAGGCAGGCGGATTTATCATCCAGCTCCTTCCGGGTGCGACCGATGAGATGATCGATAAGCTTGAGAAGCGTCTCGGCGAGATCACATCCATTACAGCACTTCTGGATGCAGGCAAGACACCGGAAGAGATTCTGGATTATCTTCTCGGTGATTTTGGACTTGAGATCTTGGATAAGCTTCCGACAAGATTCCACTGCGACTGCACAAAGGACCGTGTGGAAAAAGCACTGATCAGCGTAGGAAGAAAAGAACTTCAGGAAATGATCGAAGAAGGCAAAGTTGTAGAGTGTGGATGCCAGTTCTGTAATAAAGTGTACACCTTTGAAGTGGAAGAATTAAAGGATATGCTTGAAAAAGCAACCAGACCATAATTTCATCCGTAACAAAAATGGGCTGTTGCGAAACAGATCGTCTCGCAACAGCCCATTTTTGTAATCCCGTTTGATGCACTATATTTATACTAACCCTGATGTTGCTTGTTTAGATAAATGGTACAATGAAGAACGGCAGATTATAATTTGGTTACGTTTACTGCCTGCGGTCCTTTTGCTCCTTCGATCACGTCGAATTCAACTTCTGCACCTTCGTCCAGAGTTTTGAAGCCTTCCATGTTAAGACCGGAGTAATGAACGAATACATCGTTTCCAGCTGCGTCGCAGATGAAACCGTAACCCTTCTGGTTGTTGAACCACTTAACTGTACCTTTCATTTTTGATACCTCCGAATGAAAAACATGCTATAGTATTTACTATAGCTTGCATTAAAGATACCATATTTTGGAGGCAATGTCAAATCGAATCGTGCGAGAATATTTGCAAATTATTTGAAAAAAGGTGGAAAATAATTCGTAATGATGAATGAAAAACTGAATTTTCAAGACAAAAAGAGAAACAATGCGTGGAAGCATTTTATAACAATTACTCACCATAAGTGGGTGGTGATGAAGGGATGTTTTCGCGTTGGTCTTTATAAACAGGGACTGCTCCACGATCTCTCCAAATATACATGGGAAGAGTTTAAGACCGGAGTACAGTATTATCAGGGCAACAGAAGTCCCAATGCAGCAGAGAAAGAAGAAAAGGGATATTCTGCCGCATGGCTGCATCATAAAGGCAGAAATAAGCATCATTTTGAGTACTGGATGGATGTTGGCATGAAAGACCAGAACTGGAAAGTGATCGGTGTAAAGATGCCGATCAATTATCTGGTGGAGATGGTCATGGACCGAATTGCTGCCTGTAAAATTTATCAGGGTAAAAACTACACGGATGATATGCCTTACGCGTATTTCGCGCGCAGCAAAGACTATATAACCATGCATCCGGAAACAAAGGCAATGCTCGATAAGATTCTGATGATGTTAAAGGAAAAAGGTGAGAAGAAGACATTTGCGTATCTTCGAACCCTCTTAAAGCAGGGAACTTATTAAAGGGAAACAGAAACCGCCCGTGCGGTCAGTTTGGGAAAACTGATCAGCGGGCGGTAAAAATATCTTTCAGAAGTCTCCGGACATAACGGCTTAATGTTTCAGAATCGGAAAAGCAGTCCGGGCAGAATTCAAAAAAGCAGGATTTATCCTTGTGTGAATTTTTAAAATCCGGTGTCCAAAATGCTTCCGGCTGAGGCAGAAAGGTGCCGGATTTTTTTGTATAGCAAGTCTCTTTGGTTGCTTTTACTTTGGCATCGCGGTCTACATATTCGCCTACACTTTTGTGAATCGCGGTATCTTCGTAGATCAGGTAATAATAATCTTTATAATTTGGATAGTAGTATTTCAACGTTCCCTCATAAAGTCGGATGGAAAGGGTCAGTTTATTCTGATCCGCTTTTAAGGTGTAGGACGGAACGGAAGCACTGATGGATACAGGAAGGCAGGTGGAGCCGCCGCAGCAAAGGGATAACAGAAGTCTGGGTGTTTCTCCAACAGCTTTCTTCATTTCTAACAGCGTAAAATCCTGCTGGAAGAAATCCGGGTAATGCAGGATCGGAAGGAGTTTAGGCATACCTTTCAGATCATCTTCGTTGTGGAGCAGAAGCAGTTTTAAAAGATATGGATCTTTGGTCTGCAGGTATTCGGCATAGACTTCGATCAGCTGACCGCCGCTGTATTTGTCCTCACGGTCGATCCCGAGAAATGCTTCGATGGATTTCTGCTTCAGATTTTCCAGTCCGAGGTGTTTTTTGTATGGTTTGATCCGTTTATAAATGTCAATGCTTTCCAAACAGTCAAAGGTATGCGGCAGGTTAAGTGCGTGGCAGCGTTTTTCGATGAACGGGATATCGAAAGTATCTCCGTTAAAATGAACCAGTGTCCGATAGTTTTTCACAAATGCAAAAAAGCTGTCGATGACTTCTTGTTCGGCAGATTTGCTGTCTGCAAACCACTGGATAAAATGGGCTGAACTCTCTGTAAAATAGACACAGCCGATCAGATATACCTGGTTGTAGTCACCGGAAAATCCCGTAGTCTCAATATCAAAAAACAGAAGTTCTTCCCGTTTTCCCAGATTGGAAAGCGGGTAGGATTCTTCAAATAAAAATTCTTTATCGATGGTGATCATATGATTTCTCCAATGTTTAGATTCTATGATAGTATAAGGTGTTTTTGGAAAGAAGTCAATCGAACAGAAAATTTGTTCGATTCTTTTGTGCGATGACTTGCAAAGATTTAGGGGCTATGGTATGATTCTTATAGTGGTCATTTTGTGACCGGATGAGAGTATGACGGAGGATAGATGCGTGATTTCATATGTAAAGGGATCTCTGGCAGAGAAATTTGAAGATTCAGTTGTGGTAGAGGCCGGTGGGATTGGATACCGGATCTTTGTACCGACTTCTGTTTTGGAGCAGCTGCCAAAGATTGGAGAGATTGTGAAAATCTATACATATTTTAGCGTGCGCGAAGATGCGATGAGCCTGTATGGATTCTTATCCAGGCAGGATATGGAGATGTTCCGTCAGCTGATCGGTGTCAACGGTGTGGGACCTAAGAGCGCTCTCGGTATCCTTTCTGCGCTGAGTCCGGATGTACTGCGTCTGGCCGTGATCTCCGGAGATGCAAAGGCAATCTCCAAGGCCCCGGGCGTGGGAAGCAAGACGGCACAGAGGATTATTCTCGATCTGAAGGATAAGGTAAAGGCAGAGGATATTTTAGATGGAGTGGCGGAATCTGTTTCCGGACATTCAGAGGTATCCGGTGTCGGGGAGATCGGAAAAGAAGCGATCGAGGCGCTGACTGCTCTTGGATATTCTGCATCTGAGGCGTCAGGCGTTGTGAAGAAAGTTACAATTACAGAATCAATGACAGCCGAAGATGTATTAAAGGCAGCCTTAAAGCATCTGGCGTTTTTATAGGTAGGTTCCCATGAGTCGAAAAATTATCACTACGGAAGTGACAGAGGAAGATAAGAAGATTGAGGGGTCTTTGAGACCTCAGCATTTAGATGAATATATCGGTCAGGAAAAGATCAAGTCTACACTGAAGATCTTTATTGATGCTGCCAAAAACCGTGGAGAAGCTTTGGACCATGTGCTTTTTTACGGACCTCCGGGACTTGGTAAGACGACGCTTTGCGGGATTATTGCCAATGAGATGGGAGTGAATATGAAAGTAACTTCCGGTCCAGCCATCGAAAAGCCGGGCGAGATGGCTGCGATTTTAAATAATCTCCAGGAAGGAGATGTTTTGTTTGTGGACGAGATCCACAGACTGAACCGTCAGGTAGAGGAAGTTTTATATCCGGCGATGGAGGATTTTGCCATTGATATCATGCTTGGCAAGGATTCTTCCGCGAGATCGATCCGTTTGGAGCTGCCGAAATTTACACTGGTGGGAGCAACAACGAGGGCCGGACTTTTGACAGCTCCGCTGAGAGACCGTTTTGGTGTGGTCCAGAGGATGGATTTTTATTCTCCGGAGGAGCTGAGTATTATTGTAAAACGTTCTGCGAAAGTGCTTGGAGTAGAGATCGAGGACAGCGGAGCATATGAGATCGCGAGACGGTCCAGAGGAACCCCGCGTCTCGCAAATCGTTTACTGAAGCGCGTGCGTGATTTCGCACAGGTGAAATACGATGGTGTGATCACCAAGGAAGTGGCAGATTTTGCTCTGGATATTCTGGATGTGGACAAGCTTGGTCTGGACAACAACGACAGAACCATTCTTCTGACATTGATCCAGAAGTTTGGAGGCGGTCCGGTCGGTCTGGATACCATGGCAGCAGCCATCGGAGAGGATGCGGGAACGCTGGAGGATGTGTATGAGCCGTATCTTTTAATGAACGGACTGATCAACCGTACTCCGCGCGGACGTATGGCGACGGAACTTGCGTACCGTCACCTTGGAATTGCAAAAGAATAATGCATACATATGAGTTGATATAGATTTTATGAAGCAGGAGTTACAGACGATGGATAAGAAAAATTATACAGAAGTGCTGATTGATGGAAATATTTATACATTGGGCGGATCTGAGGAGCAGGAATATCTTCAGAAAGTTGCTGCCTATATCAATCAGAAAATCGGTATTTTAAAAGCGCAGCCGGGCTTTACAAGACAGAATAAGGATTATCAGGAAGTGATGATCTATCTGAATCTGGCAGACGATTATTTCAAAACTCTTCAGGAGGCAAAGATGCTCCGTGCCCAGAAAAATGAACTGGAGAAGGAGATCTACAGCCTGAAGCATGAGCTGATCGGTGTGCAGATGAAATTAGATGCCCAGATGGAGAAGAACGAGAAATAGTTTCAAGGCTGCCGCATAGTGTTATGCTGCGGCCTTTACTGATGGAGGAAGAAATGGGAAAGAGGAATGTGGAGATTCTTGCGCCGGCGGGTTCCTTTGAGAGCATGGTGGCAGCAGTCAATGCAGGTGCAGATGCGGTTTATATCGGAGGAAGCCGGTTTGGAGCCAGAGCATATGCCAACAATCTGGATGAAGAGATGATGATCCGTGCCATTGACTATGTGCATTTGCATGGGGCAAAGATTTACATGACAGTCAATACGCTGGTAAAGGAAAAGGAACTTCCGGATCTTTATGATTATTTGAAACCATATTATGAAGCCGGACTGGACGCAGTGATCGTGCAGGATCTTGGCGTGTTCCGCTATGTCCGTGAGCATTTTCCGGAGATGGACATCCATGTAAGCACCCAGATGACTGTGACAGGAAAATACAGCGCAGCAAAGCTGAAAGAAATGGGAGCAGTGCGCGTGGTTCCGGCTCGTGAGCTGACTTTAGGAGAGATTCGGGACATTTACGAGGAGACAGGTCTGGAGATCGAGACGTTTGTTCACGGTGCTCTTTGCTATTGTTACTCCGGACAGTGTCTGTTTTCCAGTCTGATCGGAGGAAGAAGCGGAAACCGTGGACGCTGTGCACAGCCGTGCCGTCTTCCGTTCGATGTGGTGCGTGACGGAAGATATATCAATAAGAAAAATGAAAAATATGTGCTCAGCCTGAAAGATCTCTGCACTCTGGATCTGATTCCGGATATTTTGGAGGCAGGTGTATGTTCCTTAAAGATTGAGGGACGTATGAAGAGTCCGAGATATACCGCAGGTGTTGTGAGCGTATACCGCAAATATGTGGATATGTATTTAAAGAACGGTCGTGATGGTTATAAAGTGGATCCGGCTGATAAGCGTATGCTTCTGGATCTGTTTGATCGTGGAGGACAGTCTGACGGCTTTTATCGTGTGCACAATGGACGCGATATGGTCGTTCTGAAGGAAAAACCGGCGTTCCGTGAGGGTAATCCGGAGCTCTTTGACCGTCTGGACCGTATGTATGTTGAGGCGGTAAAGAAGGAGAAAATCAAAGGTACCGCTTACTTTGAAGTGGGAAAACCTGCGAGACTGACACTGTCTGCAGAACTAACAGGACGAGCAGCTGAAAAAGCCATGGCTGAAAGTGCTCATAAAATGAATGCGGACAGGATTGGCGGAGCAGCAGGTATCATCTGCTGGGTAGACGGAGATATCGTTGAGGAAGCGAAGAACGCTCCGATGGATGAGGCGAGAATCCGCAAGCAGCTCCAGAAGACCGGTGATTCTCCGTTTGAGTTCGAAAGTTTAGAGATTACGATCAAAGGAAATGTTTTCGTACCGGTTCAGGCGCTGAATTCCATGAGACGTGAGGCGTTAGAAGGACTTGAGAAAGCGCTTCTGCGTGGACATAAACGTCAGGTGGCAGATCCGGAGGAAGACGGAAGAAATCTTGAGTCCCTGGCTGGTCAGGAAGTGAAGACAGTGTATTCAGCGGCTGATGGAGAGGCAAAAGAATTTGCAGCTCTCGTCAGCAGTAAAGAGCAGTTCGATGCAGTATTCCGCCGTATGACAGAGTGGAAGGAAGCAGATCCGAATGCCGGTTATGGTATTTATCTGGCTTCCGAAGACTTTGATGCAAACGGATGGAAGACGCTGGTGGAGCGCTGCCATGATGCGAGAATCTACTGTTATCTGATGCTTCCAAGGATTTTCCGTACACACGCAGAACGGTATTTCCTCAAGAATCTGGAACTGTTAAAGGATGCAGGATTTGATGCATTTGGCGTGGCAGCCATGGAAGAGCCTGGTTTTATGCAGAAGTATGTTCCGGGTGTAAAGCTGTACTTTGACCATGGTATGTATACGTTCAACTCTGTGGCCTCCGGTATGATGGAGGAATACGGGGCATCCAGAAAGACGATTCCGGTGGAATTAAACGGACGTGAGATCGCAGAACGCGGCGGAAGCGATGAGATGATCATTTACGGATATCTTCCGATGATGGTTTCTGCAAACTGTATTCGAAAGACAACGGAAGGATGCAGTGGAAAACCGGAGCTTCTGTTCCTGAAAGACCGAAAAGGAAAAGAACTGCCGGTACGTAACCAGTGTCGTTTCTGTTACAATACGATCTATAATGAAAGCCCGATGTCTCTTCTTGGTCTGTCAGAGGAAGTCGAACGGTTTGAACCGTCTGTACTTCGCCTGAACTTTACAATCGAAGACAGAGCAGAGACAGAAAAAATTCTGACTGCATTCCATGCAGAATATATGGAGGGCAGAAAAGCGGCTCCGTTGGCAAATTTCACCCGTGGACATTTTAAACGCGGCGTAGAGTAGGTGATAGATTGACAAATCTGATCGTGGAGATTTCCAGGTATCTGATTATATTATTGATCGCAATTTATACATATTACAATTTCCGGTTCTTCTCGATGCATGATGAGGAGGACCGGAACTATGCATGCAATCGACAGCTTGTCTGTATGTTTATGCTGCACTTTCTGGCAAATCTGCTGATCGTGTTAAATACAAAATCAGAAGAACTGATTTTGTTTTATGGCATGCAGGTGTTGTTTTTTGTATGTTATTTGTTGTTGTCGAAGTTTTTTTACAGGAAAATCTCAAGACTGTTGTTAAATAACATTTGTATGTTACTGGCAACAGGTTTTATCATATTGACAAGACTGAATCCGGAACGGGCCATGAGGCAGTTTCTGATCGTAGTTGTATCTGCTGTTGTGACATGGATCATTCCGTTTATCGTTGACCGGGTTTGGCAGTTGGTAAAGCTGGCATGGGTGTACGGAATATTAGGACTGGGGATTCTGGCTTTTGTCTGCGTGGCAGGCAACACATCCTTCGGAGCGCAGCTTTCCTTGACGGTTGGCGGTATTTCAATTCAGCCGTCTGAATTTGTAAAGATCAGTTTTGTGTTCTTTGTGGCGGCAAGACTATACCAGTCAACCAAATTTAAAGATGTAGCGATCACGACACTGGCAGCAGCACTTCATGTGGTGATATTGGTATTGTCAAGAGACCTGGGAAGTGCGCTGATCTTTTTTATTACGTATGTATTTATGCTGTTTGTGGCCACATCAAACTGGCTGTATCTGGGAAGCGGTCTGCTGAGCGGTTCTGCAGCTGCGGTGGTGGCGTACAAGCTGTTTTCTCATGTCCGCCGCCGTGTGGAGGCATGGAGAGATCCGTGGGCAGATATTGATGACAAGGGGTATCAGGTGACACAGGGATTGTTTGCCATGGGTACCGGAGGCTGGTTTGGCCTTGGTCTTTATCAGGGTATGCCCCAAAAGATCCCGGTCGTGGAGAAAGATTTTATTTTTGCAGCCATTTCAGAAGAACTTGGTGCGATCTTTGCACTTTGTTTACTGTTTATTTGTGTAGGATGTTTCCTGCAGTTTATGCTTGTAGCACTGAAGATGCAGGCAATGTTTTATAAACTGATTGCGTTTGGACTGGGAATCATGTATATCACACAGGTATTTCTGACGGTTGGAGGAGTCGTGAAATTTATTCCTTCGACCGGTGTGACACTTCCGTTTGTAAGTTATGGAGGAAGTTCTGTTTTAGCGACGTTTATTTTATTTAATACGATCCAGGGACTTTATATTTTAAAACGAACCGAGGAGGAAGAGCATGAAGAAGGCTAAACCGAACCCGAAAGCCAACCGAAATATCCTCCTTCTGGTATATTTGATCGTAGGACTGTTTATCGGAATGAGTGTATACCTGGGATATTTCATTCAGGTGCAGAGTGAAGATGTGATCAACAATCCTTACAACAGTGCCAGATTAAATAATTTCGAAGAGCGTGTGATACGAGGAAAGATTCTGACCAATGACGGTACGGTTCTGGCGGAAACTCTGGTATCGGAAGATGGTTCTGAGACAAGAGTCTATCCGCAGGGAGATCTGTTTGCCCACGTTGTCGGTTATTCGTCGATGGGAAAGACGGGAATGGAATCACTGGCAAACTATTATTTGCTCAGTTCCCATATCAATCCGCTGACCAAAGCATGGAAGCAGCTTGCAGATCAGAAAAGCGACGGAGATACCGTTGTGACAACACTTGATAAAAAGCTGCAGAGTCTGGCTTTTGAAGCGCTGGGCGATCAAAGGGGAGCTGTTATCGCAATGGAGCCGGGAACCGGAAAAGTTCTTGCGATGGTTTCGAATCCGGCATTTGATCCCAATCTGATAGAGGAGCAGTGGGAGGAACTGGTAAACGGAGACCAGACCGAAGCACTTCTTTTGAATCGTGCGACACAGGGATTATATCCGCCGGGTTCTACATTTAAGATCGTGACAGCTTTGCAGTATATGAGGGAGCATCCGGGCGCATATAACGAGTATCGCTTTGGCTGTGACGGAATCTGCGAGTTTCAAAATTTCACGATCCAGTGCTATCATAAAACCGCTCACGGAGAAGAAGATTTTGAGATGGCATTTGCCAACTCCTGTAATGGTGCATTTTCATCTTTGGGACAGGAGATGGACCTGAACGGTATAAAAAATCTTTCAGAGCAGTTATTGTTCAATCGTGAGCAGCCGTTATCGATTCCATACAGTATCAGTACGTATGTGATGGACGAAAGTGCGAAAGACTGGGAGGTTGCCCAGACAGTGATCGGTCAGGGAAGTACTCTTATGACACCAATGCACAATCTGATGCTGACATCGGCCATTGCCAACGGCGGAATTCTTATGCAGCCATATTTTATTGAACGTGTGGAAAATGTGGACGGAGAACTCGTGAAACAATTTATGCCGGCCCAGTATGGAGAGCTGATGGCGGCAAATGAAGCGAAAGGGTTGCAGGCTCTGCTTGAAAAAGTTGTAACAGACGGAACCGGTTCTGCACTTCGCACAGAAGCATATTCGGCTGCGGGAAAGACAGGCTCCGCAGAGTTTGATAAAGGAAAAGAAACACACGCCTGGTTTGTCGGCTACGCACCAGCGGAAAACCCGGAAATCGCGGTCTGTGTGATCGTGGAGGAGGGTGGATCCGGCGGTAAGACTGCGGCGCCGATCGCCAGACAGATGTTTGACGCATATCTTTTAGATTAAGGAGGACTACAAATGAAAAACATCGGTATCAAAGACTTTATGGATTACAAGTATCCGACCGGAATCACGACTGCACCGGACGGTAAGCATGGAGCATTTGCAGTAGTGACTGTAAATGAGGCAGACAATAAATACGATTCCTGCCTTTGGGTGCTCGACATGGAATCCGGCGCGTACAGAATGCTGACAAGCGGAAAGAATGAGCGTAAGTTCATCTGGCTGAATTCCGACGAGATTTTATTTGTAGCGAACCGTGAAAAGGCGTATGCAGAGAAGATCAAGAACGGAGAAGAGTGGACTTGTTTTTACAAGATGAACATTCACGGAGGAGAGGCAGAGTTTGCCTTTGAAGTTCCGCATTTTGTAACCGGAATGAAACTGGCCGGAGATAAACTGGTCCTCACGATCGCGTATGATTACAGTCGTCCGGATTTTGCTTCTATGGACGCGGCAACCAGAGTGGAAGCTGTTAAAGCCTGGAAAGAGGAGATGGATTACGAAGTTTTTGATGAGCATCCGTTCTGGGCAAATGGCATGGGTGTGGTAAATAAAAAGAGAATGCGTCTGGCTGTCTGTGATATGAAGAGTCAGAAGACAGAGATTGTCAGCCCGGACTACGAGAACGTGGAGAAATTCTGGGTAGAGGGCGATTCTTTGCTCTATACAGGAAATCTTTATACAGAGAAGAGAGACCAGTATCAGGGACTTTACCGTATCAGTCTGCAGGACAACAGCCGCGAGACACTGGTTCCTCAGGGCAATATGAGAATTGATTATGCCTGCGTGCTGGACGGTACCGTGATGTTCCTCGGTTCTGATATGGAAGCATACGGAATCAACGAAAATCCGGAGCTTTATGAAGTTGAGGAAAATGAGATCAACTTTGTTGCAGAGTTTGATACCAGCATCAAAAACTCTATCGGATGTGACTGTAAGTTCGTGGATGGTCCTGGTATTGTGCATGATGAAGATTATATTTATGCGATCGTAACTCTGAGAAAGCAGAGTGTGATCGCGAAGATTGATAAGAAGGGAACCATGACTCTCGTCAATGACCGTCAGGGAAGTGTACATGCACTGGATATCAATAACGGAACTCTGTATTTTGCCGGAGCGCGTGATCTTGGAATTACAGAGATTTACAAACTGGAATCCGGCGCTGATGCGAGCGGAGAAAAGAAACTGACAAGTTTCAATGATGCGATCCTCGCAGAGTCTGCTGTTTGCGAGATCGAGGAATTTACTTTCTATCATAAAGATGTAGAATTAGACGGTTATGTGATAAAACCTGCGAATTTTGATCCAGATAAAACATACCCGGGTATTTTGACTGTTCACGGAGGTCCGAGAACGACCTTTGGTCCGACTTTCTTCCATGAGAGTCAGATGTTTGCCAATATGGGATACTTTGTATTCTTTACAAATCCGGTAGGCAGTGACGGACGTGGAAATGTGTTTGCGGATCTGATCGGCCGTTACGGAACCGTGGATTATGATAACCTGATGGCATTTACAGACGAGGTACTGAAGAGATATCCGCAGTTAGATGAAAAGCGTCTTGGTATGATGGGCGGAAGCTACGGCGGCTTTATGGCAAACTGGATCATTGGTCAGACGGATCGTTTTGCGGCTGTCGTTTCCCAGAGAAGTATTTCCAACTGGATTACACTGAGCATGACCACAGACATCGGTTTTACTTTTGATATTGAGCAGGTGGCTGGCGATCCGTGGAGCAATCTGGAGAATATGTGGATGCAGTCTCCGCTGAAATGGGCGCACAGAGCGAAGACACCGACATTATTCATTCAGTCCGATCAGGATTACCGCTGCTACATGGCAGATGCACTTCAGATGTTTACGGCTTTAAAATATCATGGTGTGGAGGCGAGAATGTGCCTGTTCCACGGAGAGAACCATGAGCTTTCCCGCGCCGGAAAACCGAAGCATCGTGTTCGCCGTCTGACGGAAATGGTAAACTGGTTCGAGAAATATCTGAAAGCAGAATAAACATACCTGAAATGAAATCTATGGTTGCAAATATCCCTAAAAGGAAGTATACTATCATCAGTTAGACAAACACACCTAGGGAGGCAGTGCGCCATCCTACGTTTAGGAGGGATTGCAATGATAGAGGCAACGAGCTGTGGCGGTGTGGTTATATTCAGAGGTAAGATTCTGGTACTTTATAAGAACTATAAGAACAAGTACGAAGGATGGGTTTTGCCGAAAGGAACTGTGGAACCGGGCGAAGAGTATAAAGAGACAGCCCTTAGGGAAGTGAAAGAAGAGACCGGTGTATCAGCGCAGATCATCAAGTACATCGGAAAGAGTCAGTATTCTTTCAATACCCCGCAGGATACCGTGGAGAAGGACGTTCACTGGTATCTGATGATGGCAGACAGTTATTACAGTAAACCACAACGAGAGGAATATTTCGTTGATTCCGGCTACTATAAGTTTTATGAGGCCTATCATCTCTTAAAGTTCTCCAACGAAAAGCAGATTTTGGAGAAGGCCTACAACGAGTATCTGGATTTGAAACGGAGTAACCTCTGGGGCAACAGAAAATATTTCTAGCAAGATTAAAAACCCCTGCGTATGTCAGGGGTTTTAATCATAGGATACAGGAGGATAAAATGAGAATCATTGATGCACATTTTCATTTTTGCCCAGGATATGGACATTTTGACGAACTTGCAGTATATGCAGAGCATGAAAACACAGCAGAGCATTTAAAGAACGTATATGATAAACTTGGAATTGTCGGCGGCGTTGTCATGGGAAACCGTGGAATGGAGCCGGAAAAACATAATTATCCGGAGTTTATGCGATACTGTATCGGAATCGACAGAAGCTATATGGCAGAACATAAATTATCGGATGCGTACGACCTTGCAGAGGCAAACCTGAAACGTGAGGAGTGTGTCGGAATCAAGTTATATCCAGGATACAATAAGCTTTATATCACAGATGAGGCGTATGAGCCGATCTATGAACTTGCCAAAGTTTATAAAAAGCCGGTTGCTGTTCACATGGGACAGACTGCAGGTTCCAATGCATATTTAAAATACAGCCATCCGCTGACCATGGACGAAGCGGCTGTGCGCCATAAAGACGTGCAGTTTGTGATGTGTCATTTCGGAAATCCGTGGCTGATGGATGCAGCGGCTGTTGTGGATAAAAATGAAAACGTAGCGACTGATCTCTCCGGATTATTAGTAGGAAAAGTAGATCTGCCTGCATTGATGAAGAAACAGAAACTGTATTTGGAAACGGTAAAAACATGGATTTCATATTGTGATAATTATGATAAATTTATGTTTGGTACAGACTGGCCGCTTGCAAACTACAACGATTATATTGAATTGACCAAGTGGCTGATCCCGGAAGAAAACTGGGATGATGTATTTTATAAAACAGCAGAACGTGTGTATAATCTGAAGGGCATCTGGAAATAGATGCCTTTTTTTATTCGATATGCAGGGATTTCTCATATAAAAACTTTAACACATAAAAGTTCAAAAGTTTAAAGTTTTTGGGTATTGACGTATCGGCGAAATGGTGGTACAATCGGTTTTGTTCAAGGAACAATGAATGTGCCAAAGCACATCCGATAAATATTAAAGAGACAGGAGAATTGTATTATGAAGAAATCAACTAAACTCGTATCCCTGATTCTTGCAGGTGCTATGGCACTTTCTATGACTGGATGTTCTTCCAAACCGGCAGAGACAACAGCCGCTGCAACGACAGCAGCAGAAGCGACAACAGCCGCCGCTGCAGCAGAGACAACAGCCGTTGCGGCAGATGGCGAGACATATAAGATCGGTGTTTTACAGCTTGTACAGCATGCTGCTCTGGACGCTTCCAACGAAGGTTTCTTTGCAGCACTTGACGATGCAGGTATCAAATATGAAGCAGATCAGCAGAACGCCTCCGGCGAGCAGGTAAACTGTATGACGATCGCTGAGAAATTAGTAAATGACGGAAATGATCTGATCCTTGCGATCGCAACACCGGCCGCACAGGCAGTTGCAGGTGTGACAGAAGAGATTCCGATCCTGTTAACAGCCGTTACAGATCCGGCAGCTTCCGGTCTTGTTAATGACAACACAAATCCGGGTGTGAATGTATCCGGTACTTCCGATTTAACACCGGTAAAAGAGCAGATCGATCTTTTACACCAGATTCTTCCGGAAGCAAAAACAGTAGGTCTTCTGTACTGTTCTGCAGAAAGCAACTCTGAGATTCAGATTGAAATGGCAAAAGAAGCTTGTGATGCGATCGGACTTGCATACGAAGAATATACAGTTCCGGGTTCCAATGAGATTCAGACAGTTGTAGAGTCCATGGTTGGAAAAGTAGATGTTATTTATTCTCCGACAGATAACGTAATCGCAGCAGGTATGGCAACTGTAGCGATGGTAGCAAGTGACAATAACATTCCGTGTATCGTTGGTGAGGCCGGCATGGTTCAGGCAGGCGGTCTTGCAACATACGGTATCGACTACTTCCAGTTAGGCTACATGGCTGGTGAGCAGGCGATCGAAATCCTTACAAACGGTGCAGACGTTTCCACAATGCCGATCGGTTATCTTCCGGCAGAGCGTTGCGAACTGACTGTAAACAAGACAACAGCAGACGCACTTGGAATTGACATTTCCGGTCTTGAAAATGCAGTTATCGTAGAATAACAGAGAACCAATGACAAGAAAAGCCAGACAGGAGTGCAAATCTCTTGTCTGGCTATCTGAATGTGATGGAGGATACATATGAATTTCGTGGCATTACAGGGCGCGGTTGCCCAGGGTGTACTATGGGGAATCATGGTACTTGGTGTTTATATTACATACCGTTTATTAAATATTTCCGACCTGACGGTAGACGGAAGTTTTGCACTTGGCGGCTGTGTCTGTGCAACACTGATCATTAATTTTGGCATGAATCCGGTTTTGGCACTTGTGATCGCGGCATTGGCAGGTATGGCAGCCGGTGCGGCAACCGGTATTTTGCATACCGTATTTGAAATTCCGGCAATTTTAGCCGGTATTTTAACTCAGATTTCTCTCTGGTCCGTCAATCTTCGTGTGATGGGCGGTAAGAGCAATCTTCCGTTATTAAAAACAGAGACTATGATTTCATGGGTAGGAGATAAGCTTGGGGTCACTCAGGCCCAGTCAGCGATGATCGTGGGTGTTCTGGTTGCGATCTTGATCGTATGGGTATTGTACTGGTTCTTCGGTACAGAACTTGGCAGCGCACTTCGTGCAACCGGTAATAATGAATTAATGATCCGTGCCCTTGGTGTAGATACCAACCGCATGAAACTGATCGCGCTGATGATCGCCAACGGTCTGGTTGCATTGTCCGGTGCTTTGGTATGTCAGAACCAGAAATATGCAGATATCAATATGGGCCGAGGCGCGATCGTTATTGGTCTTGCAGCGATCGTTATCGGTGAAGTTTTATTCAGCAAAGCGATCAACTTTGGTATGAAGCTTGCTTCTGTTGTGGTAGGTGCTGTGGTATACTTCCTGATCCGTGCGATCGTACTGGATTTCGGTCTCAACACCAACGACATGAATCTGTTTACCGCATTATTCGTAGCGGCTGCCCTCAGCATTCCGGTATTCATGGCAAAATACCGTGCGAAGCATGACTATTCTGAAACCGTAGAGGAGGATGAAGTATAATGTTAACCATTTCCCATGTTAGAAAAACCTTCAATAAAGGAACGATCAATGAAAAAAAGGCGCTTCAGGGCATTAATCTTCATCTGAAACCGGGTGATTTTGTAACGGTCATCGGCGGTAATGGCGCAGGAAAATCGACGATGTTAAATATGATCGCAGGTGTGTATCCGATCGATTCCGGAAAGATTGAGATCGACGGTGTGAATATTTCCAGAGAGCCGGAGCACAAACGTGCCCAGTATATCGGACGTGTATTCCAGGATCCGATGCGCGGTACAGCGGCAGGCATGCAGATTCAGGAAAATCTTGCGCTTGCGCTGAGACGCGGACAGAAGAGAGGCCTTTCCTGGCATATCAAAAATGAAGAAATGGATTTCTACAGAGAAGCTCTGACGAGACTGGACCTTGGTTTACAGACTCGTATGACCAGCAAGGTGGGTCTTCTTTCTGGCGGACAGAGACAGGCATTAACCCTTCTCATGGCAACACTGGAGAGACCGAAACTCTTGCTCCTCGATGAGCATACGGCTGCGCTGGATCCAAAGACAGCGAGAAAAGTATTGGAACTGACAGACGAGATTGTTACAGAACAGAATCTCACGACGTTAATGGTCACACATAACATGAAAGATGCGATCCAGTATGGTAACCGACTGATCATGATGCATGAAGGACGTGTGATCTATGATGTGGAAGGCGAAGAAAAGAAAAACCTTCAGGTAGAAGACCTGTTGAAGAAATTTGAAGAGCATAGCGGTGAAGAATTTGCAAATGACCGTATGATGTTAGCAAAATAAATACGATAACTCCCATTTGGATAGACGGAAGATGATTCCGGAATCTCAATGGGAGTTTTTATTTGTAAGAAAGGCAGTCGTGACGGAATTGATCTCGGCTCCGATCAGTAAAATACAGAGACCAAAGTACAGCCATAACATGAGTAAAATGATCGCAGTCAGGCTTCCGTAAGTGGGAATATATTGATCAAAATGTCGAAAATAAAATGAAAATGCCCAGGAGAAAAACGTCCAGCCGATTGTGGTAAACCATGCACCGGGAACCTGATGGATAATTGTCTGTTTTTGATATGGCAAAATTACATAAAATGCCAGAATCAGGAAAAACATGATGAAGACGGAGCCAAAACCGAAAAAGACAAGGCTGACTGCACAGAAGCAAGTAAAAAGCAGCGTGTACCCGCTGCAGACAAGTCTGCGAACAAAATAATTTCTCGTCACTTCGATTCCGTACGCCCGGTTTAGTCCTCTCTCGATGCTGAGCATTCCTTTCGAGGAGGACCAGATGGCGGCCAGAGCACTGGCAGAGAGCAGAGCGGCAGAGGACGACTTTTGGGCGTCATGAATGACTGTGATCGCGAGGGCATCCAGATTATCCGGAAAAATACTGACAACGCTAGACAAAAGGTCAGACTCCTGTATGAGTGGAAGCCATTTGATCAATGAGAGAAGGAGCATAAAAAAGGGGAACGCGGCTAATATAATGAAAAATGAGGCTTGCGCCGCATAAACGGACATTTCATCGTGAATATAATTGTGGATCAGCATTTTAAAATAATTCCGACAGGATTTCATAGGCACCTCCCTCAAAGATTATCATATGCAGGAACCCAAAAGAAAAAACAAATAATTTTTAAATCTTTCAGTTCTAACTTCTGACAGACATGCATAAACATAATAACAGGCCGGAAAAACCGGGCAAGATCAATATCGAATAAAAAAGGAGAAATACAATGTCAGAAAAAGGAATGGAAAATAACAAAGTAACCGTGATCGGAACGATCGCATCAGAATTTACATTTAGCCACGCTGTATATGGAGAGGGTTTTTATCAGGTGGATCTTTCTGTAAACCGCCTTAGCGAGCAGGCGGACATTATTCCGCTGTTGATTTCGGAGCGTTTGATCGATGTAAGCAGAGATTACAGAGGATGTACCATAGAGGCGACCGGTCAGTTCCGATCTTATAACCGCCATGAAGGGATAAAAAACCGTCTGGTTCTTTCGGTGTTCGTACGCGAAGTGAATTTTATGGAAGAGTTTACAGACTACACGAAAACGAATCAGATTTTCCTGGATGGTTACATATGTAAAGAACCGATTTACAGAAAGACGCCGTTAGGAAGGGAGATTGCAGATCTTTTGGTAGCTGTCAACCGTCCGTATGGAAAGTCAGACTATATTCCATGTATCTCCTGGGGAAGAAATGCCAGATTTGCATCCGGCTTTACCGTTGGCACCAGAGTTATGATCTGGGGGCGTGTACAGAGCCGTGAATATACAAAAAAACTAAGTGAGACGGAATGTGAGAAACGGATTGCGTACGAAGTATCTGTAAGCAAATTGGAATGTATTGAATAAGCATGTAAATGCATATAAAAGTTGACAATTCCACAGAATAATGATACCATAAAAGCTGGTAAAAAGAAGAGCAGAGGTCAAGCCGACGCTACTGATGATGACGATTTAGGAGCTGACATCTTGTGTATGCCAGCTCTTTTTCATTGCAGGTAATAATATAAGTAATGCTACATAGGAGGAAGTAAGATGAGCATTTTTACAGGTGCAGGTACCGCGATTGTTACACCATTCAAAGCAAGCGGTGAAATTGATTTTAACAAATTTGAAGAATTGATCGAAGATCAGATTGCAGGAAGTATTGACTGTATCGTTGTTGCAGGTACAACAGGCGAAGCAGCGACTATGTCTGACGAAGAGCAGCTTGAGGCGATCAAATTTACATGTGATGTTGTAAAAGGTCGTGTTCCGGTTGTTGCAGGCACAGGTTCCAATAACACAGCCCATGCGATCCATCTTTCTGTCGAAGCAGAAAAGTTAGGCGCAGACGGTCTTCTTTTAGTATCTCCGTACTATAACAAGGCGACTCAGAACGGTTTAAAGGCTCATTTTACAGCGATTGCAAATTCCGTAAAGATTCCGTCCATTCTTTACAATGTTCCGTCCAGAACAGGTATGAACATTGCTCCGGCTACAGTGGTTGATCTTTGCAAGAATGTGGAAAACATTGTGGCAGTAAAAGAGGCAAGCGGAAACTTCTCCCAGATCGCACAGCTTATGAATCTGGCTGATGGCTGCGTAGATGTATATTCCGGTAACGACGACCAGATCGTTCCGCTTTTAGCACTTGGCGGAAAGGGCGTTATCTCCGTACTTTCTAACGTGGCTCCGAAAGAGACACATGATATTTGCGAGCTGTTCTTTAAGGGTGACGTTGAAGCCAGTAGAAAGCTTCAGTTAAAAGCACTTCCGCTGATCGATGCTCTGTTCAGTGAAGTGAATCCGATCCCGGTAAAAGCTGCATTAAATCTCATGGGCAAGAATGTAGGCACTCCGAGACTCCCGCTTACAGAGATGGAGCCGGCTCATCAGGAGATTTTAAGAAGAGAGCTGGTTAATTTCGGTCTTATTAAATAATTTTTGCGGAGGCGTAGGATGGTAAAAGCAATTATGAACGGCTGCGGCGGTGCGATGGGACGTGTGATCACAGATATCATTGCAAATGATGATGCCATTGAGATCGTAGCAGGCGTAGATATGAATACAGAGATTCAGGTTGGTTATCCTGTTTTTAAAACACTGGAAGAGTGTCCGCAGGCAGACGTTGTGATCGACTTCTCTGTTGCGAAGGCGACAGACGGCGTTCTCGCATACTGCGAGGCAACTAAGACACCGCTTGTGCTTTGCACAACAGGTCTTTCTGAGGAGCAGCTTGCAAAAGTAAAGGTAGTATCTGAGACATGTGCAGTACTGCGTTCTGCCAATATGTCTGTTGGTATCAATCTTCTTTTAAAAGTATTAAAGGAAGTAGCCCCGGTTCTGGCAGATGCAGGCTTTGACATTGAGATTCTTGAGAAGCATCACAATCGTAAACTGGACGCTCCGAGCGGTACAGCGATCGCGCTGGCAGATTCCATCAACGAGAGTCTGGATCACGCTTATCATTATAAATATGACAGAACTTCTGAGCGCGTAAAACGTGACAAGAAGGAAATCGGTATTCAGGCAGTTCGCGGCGGTACGATCGTCGGTGAGCATGATATTATTTTTGCAGGCCAGGACGAAGTGATCACATTTAATCACACTGCATACTCCAGAGCAATTTTTGGCAAAGGTGCTGTTCAGGCTGCAAAGTTCCTTGCAGGTAAAGGCGCAGGCATGTATGATATGTCCGATGTGATCGGCTAAGATGAATATTCTCCTTTCTGACGTACATAATAGGGTTAGAAAGGAGAATTTTTTTATGGGAAAAATCAAACGTTTGGCGTTTACTTCAATGCTGATCGCCGTTGTCAGTGTTGTCGCGGCCTGTGGAAGAAATGATAACAGCGGCACAACTGCTTCTTCTGAACCGTATGTAAATGATGTGACGACCGGAGAATATGGAAGCACAAGCAGCAGCGAAAGCGACAGTGGAAATGGCGGCAGCAATACGGAAGAGACTGGCGGTATTTTAAGAGACATGGTAGATGATGTGGAACAGGGCATCGATAATGTGACAGGAGGCACCGGCAGCGGAACAACCAGTCAGTCCGGTGGAATGAGTGGACAGTAATGGAACGGAACAGGCGGCCTCATAGAAATATGAGGCTGTCATTTTTGTGCAAATATGGTAAAATGATCCCAAGGTATTTGGAAGAGTGCGGAAAGGAGTTATTCTGAAACAATACGTGTACAAACCGTACCATCCATGGAGACATGGACATCGAAGAGAGAAAATCTGTGCGGGAATTCTTTGGTGTCTGAGGGTGATCATTATTATGGAAGCTGTCTTATTGTCTGTATGTTACATACAAGAGCATACGGAAGAGAGGATCATCGAAAAAGAAAACACCTCCGGTTTACAGTCGGAAGGAACTTTTTATGGAATTGGTTTCGAACCGGAAAAGGGCGAAATGTTTTGGTTTCATAAAAGGACGGAGATGGTAGAGGAAGAATAATGAGAAAACCGAGCGAAAAGACCAGAATTACAGTGAAAAGCTGTCAATCCTGGTCTTTTTCGTCTTTATCGTTCATTTTTGTAAACAGGATCATTCCGTGGATCAGCACCGGAATGATGATCAGACAAAACATAAATGCCATGATCGTTCCAACGGATGCTCCGGTCACGGTACAGTAAACAAGTGCGGCAAAAACAGCTATGATCGCAGCAATTCCAATCCATGCGAGTGTACGTTTCAAATGAATCCCTCCTTTAAACTGTGTTTATTATATCGCATATTTTAGAAAATGAAAAGAGGAGAAATAGATACAAAAGCTGTCAAAAAGTTTAAGAATACTTACGATTCTTGTCTGAATATTGTGAGCAGCAGAGGGACCATGATATAATGATGGCAGAAAGAAAAGGAGGCGGATGGTATATGAAAAAAAGAAGAGTAATGGCAGGAATCACGGTATGCAGTCTCCTGATGGCAATGGTGCTGAGCGGATGTTCCAATACGCAAAAGGATATAAGTGCGGAGGAAATGCAGGGGATAAATTCCGCTGTGAAAAGACAGGCGTCTGCTTTGTACCCGGAGGAGCCGGTTTTTAAAGATGATGACGCGCGTTGGGATTACAGCCGGGAAAAACGTCAGAAATTAACAGAAACATTTGCGGATGCTTATAATACATTTGCGGTTGAGACGGCTGCAGAATTGCTAAAAAGTAAGAATGACAATATCGTTTATTCGCCGATCAGCCTTTATTATGCACTGGCGCTTGCTGCCTCGGGAGCAGAAGGTGCGACCCAGGAGGAGATACTGGAGCTTCTCGGATATGAGACGTTAGAGGCGTTGACAACTGATTGTAAAGCATCGTTTGAAGCATTGTATCATGTTGCCAATGAGGAAAATAATAAACCAAATGAATGGGGAGAGTACGATACGGAAAGTCGTTATATGCTGACGATCGCGAATTCCCTTTGGGCAGACGATACACTAGAACTAAAAGAATCTTTTGCAAATGGCGGAGCAGAGAATTTTTATACCGATATTTTTACCGGGGATCTGCAGTCTCAGCAAGTGGCAGAAGTGAAAGCAGAGTGGATTCTGGAGCGAACCAATGGTTTGATCGAGCAGAAAGCAGAACCGGCGAGCGCGGATACCGTTCTCTCTATCATCAATACGATTTATTTTTATGATGAGTGGGTCAATCGTTTTGATAAGGAAGAAACGAAAGAGGATCGATTCACTTGCGAAGACGGAACACAGATTTCCTGTGATTTTATGAACATGAGTATGGGCTCTCATGGATTCCGGAGAGGAGATAATTATACAGAATCTTCTCTTTCATTAAAAAATGGCACTATGACATTTTATCTTCCGGATGAGGGTGTCAGTGTCTATGAACTGGTTCGGGATGCGAAAGCTTTGGAGCAGATGCTAAATGGAGATCGGGAGTATATATCCGGAAAGGTCATCTGGAAAGTTCCAAAATTCTCCTATGGAAGTGAGCTGTCTCTGGCTGATATGCTGAAAGAGCTGGGGATGGAGCAGGCTTTTTCGGAGGCAGCTGATTTTAGTGGGATCACAAACCAGGAGCCGGTCTTTCTGTCGTCTGTGAAGCAGAATGCACATCTGGGAATTGACGAGGACGGTGTGGAGGGTGCTGCATTTACGGAAATCATGTTCTGTGGAGCTGCAATGCCAAAAGACGAAGCCGAGATGATCTTAGACCGCCCGTTTCTTTATACAGTAAAGAATAACGGTAGAATCATTTTTATCGGAATCTGCGGAGATCCATCAGAGTCATAACTATGAATCAAGAGTAGAGCCAGACATTGGAACTTGACGGATCTTGTTTGAACTGTTACTATAGAACTATAACAAACAAAACAACTCAAACAACGAAAGACGGTGAAGTGATGATACTTAAAATTGATTTTAACAGTGAAGAAGCTCTATATGTCCAGCTCTGCAATCAGATCATCATGGGCATTGCCACAGAAGTGCTGCACGAGGGAGACAGCCTGCCGTCCGTGCGCCAGCTGGCAGATGAGATAGGAATTAACATGCATACGGTCAATAAAGCATATGCTGTTTTAAGGCAGGAGGGATTTCTCCGCCTTGATCGAAGACGCGGTGCTGTTGTTGCCTTAGATATGGATAAATTGCGTGCGTTAAACGAAATGAAACAAAATTTGGCGCTGATCATTGCGAGAGGAATCTGTAAAGATGTTTCCAGAGCAGAGGTACACGCACTGGTGGATCAGATTTATGATGAATTTTGCGGACGGTTATAAGGAGGAGCAAGATGCTTTGCGAGCAGTGTAAGAAACGGGAAGCGACCGTGAAATATGTAGAAGTCGTGAACGGTGTGAAGACGGAGCACAATCTCTGCGGAGCCTGTGCATCTCAGTTGGATATCGGACCGTTCTCGGCGATGTTTGAGGGCGAGATATCTCTTGCCAGCCTGCTTTCCGGTCTTCTCGGAATTCAGGATACCGAAAAAAAGGACGGCAGATTTGCAGAAGTAGTCTGCCCAAATTGTGGAACAACGTATGAAAGTTTTGTGGAGACCAGTCGTTTTGGCTGTGCAGACTGCTATAGTGTGTTTGGCCCTTTATTGGGTGAAAACATTCGTCATTTGCAGGGCAGTGACCGTCACGTTGGAAAACGCCCGGAGCATGTGCTGCGAGAGGAAGCTGCGAAAGCCCAGGCGCGTGCGGAGGAAGAGATCAATGGATCCGGAGGACAGGAAGACAGCGCATCAAAGCTTCCTGAGCTTACCAGAGAAGAGCAGATCCGACTTCTTCAGGCGAGGATCAAGGACGCACTCAGACGAGAAGATTATGAAGAAGCAGCAGTCCTGCGCGATGCGATCCGCAGTTTAAAAGAGGAGAACGAATGATGGCAAAATGGTATGAAGTACCGGAATATACAGATTCCAGTGTGGTATACAGTAAGGTACGTCTGGTAAGAAACTGGGCCGAGTATCCGTTCCCGGAAAAGATGACAAAAGACCAAAGTATGGAACTGACTGCCAGACTGATGGGAGGACTGCAGGATCTTGGGAAAAAGGAAAAAGCTTCCTATCGCTATGCATATCTGCATCAGATGACCGATCTGGAGAAGGCATCGCTCGTGGAACGAAAGGTTTTAAACCGCGGGATCTTAAAAAAGAAAGATGTGGGCGGACTGGTTTTATCGGAAGACGAGAGGATCGGAATTACGATCAATGGAGATGACCATGTGAGGATCCAGGTGCTGGAAAAAGGAATGAAGCTGGCGGAATGTTTTAAAAAGGTAAACAGTGTCGATGATTATATAGGAGAGCAGTTTGATTATGCATTCGATGAAAAATACGGTTATCTGACTGCGTTTCCGACCAATGTGGGAACCGGACTCCGGGCATCTGTGATCGTTCATCTGCCTATGCTTTCCAGAAAAAAGAATTTTAACAGTCTGGTGGCTGATATGGGACGGTTTGGAACGACGGTTCGCGGTGTATATGGAGAAGGAAATGAAAACTATGGTTCCCTGTACCGTGTATCCAATCAAAAGACACTGGGACAGACGGAGAAGGATATCATTGATCTGGTCGGCAAAGCAGCGATGGAGCTGGCACTGCAGGAGCGTCGTCTGAGAAGGGAAGCATTGAAACATCACGAGATTGTGTGCAAGGATGAAGCATATAAATCCTACGGTGTGTTAAAATATGCCAGAAGATTATCAAGAAAAGACTCGATGGAATTTTTATCCCAGTTGATGTTTGGAATTTCAACAGGGATCATAGAAACAAAAGAGCCATGCTCCGTATATGAACTGATGCTGGGAGCACAGACGGCTAATATTATGAGTCATGCGGACAGACCGCTCAATAAAGAAGAATTGGATGTGGCGCGTGCGGATTATCTGCGCGGGAACCTTCCGGAAATCCGATAACAGGAGGATGGACAGAATTTATGGAACGATATACAGAAAAAGCCAAGGAAGCTCTGGGTCTGGCAGGCGAAGCTGCGGAAGATCTGGGTTCCAGAACGATCGGAACGGAGCATCTCCTTGTTGGACTGATCGAGGAGGGAAGCGGAACGGCTGCGAAGGTGCTGGAAGCTAACGATGTGAAGTTAGAGCGTGTGCTGGAGCTGGTTCAGAAACTGGTTTCCTCTTATCAGAATACAAAACTTCGTGAAAAAGAGGGGTATACCCCGAGTGCCAGACATGTGCTGGAAAACAGTTACCGTGAAGCTGTGCGTTTTCGTGCGCCTTTGATCGGAACAGAGCATATTTTAATGGCATTGTTAAAAGAATCAGATTGTGTGGCAATCCGTTTGCTCAATACACTGAACATCAATATTCAAAAGATATATATTGATCTTCTTTCTGCTATGGGAGAAGACGGAGCTGCGGGAAAAGAAGAATTTACCCAGAACCGTCAGGGAAAAGGTTCCGGAGCTGCAACTCCAACACTGGATGAATACAGCCGTGACCTGACAGAACTTGCAAGACAGGGAAAACTGGATCCGGTTATCGGCCGTGAAAAAGAAATTCAGCGAGTGATCCAGATATTGAGCCGCAGGACAAAAAACAATCCGTGTCTGATCGGTGAACCGGGTGTCGGCAAAACCGCAGTCACAGAAGGACTTGCACAGATGATCGCAGCCGGTACGGTTCCGGAGACGATCAAGGGAAAACGCGTAGTCATTATGGACCTTTCCGGAATGGTGGCAGGTTCCAAATACCGCGGAGAATTTGAAGAGAGAATCAAAAATGTATTAAAGGAAGTCAGTGAAGCAGGAAATGTACTGCTGTTTATTGATGAAATTCATACGATCATCGGAGCCGGAGGAGCAGAAGGTGCATTGGATGCGTCCAATATTATGAAACCGTCTCTGGCTCGTGGAGAGATTCAGCTTATCGGAGCAACAACGATTGATGAGTACCGCAAATATATTGAAAAAGATCCTGCATTGGAGCGTCGTTTCCAGCCGGTAACGGTGGAAGAGCCGACAGAAGAAGAGGCGATTGCGATCTTAAAGGGACTTCGTTCGAAGTATGAGGAGCACCACAAAGTGACCATCACAGATGAGGCGATCAAGGCAGCCGTTCAGATGTCCTCTCGTTATATTAATGATCGGTTCCTTCCGGATAAGGCCATTGACCTGATTGACGAAGCGGCGTCTAAGGTGCGTCTGACTGTTTTCGTAGAGCCAAAAGGGCTGAAAGAGTTGGAAGCCGATATCAAGGCTCTGGAAAAAGAGAAAGAAGAAGCGATCAAATCCGAAGCTTATGAAGAGGCCGGTGAGATTAAGAAGAAACAGGAGAAAAAACGCGAGAAGATCAAGAAATTACAGGAGGCGTGGGAAGAAGAAAAACGTTCCAAAGCGCTGTTTGTCGATGAAGACGAAATTGCAGATGTCGTATCCGGCTGGACTAAGATTCCGGTCAGCAAATTAAAAGAAGAAGAGACGGAACGTCTGCTGAGACTGGAGTCCATTCTTCACGAGCGCGTGGTCGGGCAGGAGGAAGCCGTTGTGGCTGTTTCCAAAGCAATCCGCCGTGGTCGTGTAGGATTAAAGGATCCAAAACGTCCGATCGGTTCCTTCTTATTCCTTGGTCCGACTGGTGTTGGTAAAACAGAGCTTTGTAAAGCGCTGGCAGAAGCCATGTTCGGAACAGAAAATGCTCTGATCCGTGTGGATATGTCTGAATATATGGAGAAGCACAGTGTATCCAAGATGATTGGCTCACCGCCTGGCTATGTGGGATTTGAAGGCGGCGGACAGCTTAGTGAAAAGGTGCGCAGAAATCCGTATTCTGTTGTTTTGTTTGACGAAGTTGAAAAAGCCCATCCGGATGTGTTCAATATTCTCCTTCAGATGTTAGATGATGGTCACATTACGGATTCACAGGGACACAAGATTGATTTTAAAAATACGGTTGTGATCATGACTTCCAACGCAGGCGCGGAAAACATCATTGCACCAAAACTCCTTGGTTTCGCATCTCAGGACGATGAACAGGCAAAGTATAACCGCATGAAGAATGGTGTCATGGATGAAGTGAAGCGTTTATTCAAACCGGAATTCCTGAACCGTATTGACGAGATCATCGTATTCCATCCGCTGAATAAGAGTCATATGAAGGAAATTGTAACGATCATGCTGAATTCGGTTGGAAAACGCACTAAACAGCAGATGTCCATCCGCTTAAATGCCGGGGATGATGTGAAAGAATTTTTGGTAGATAAGGGCTACGATGAGAAATACGGTGCAAGACCGCTGAAACGTACGATCCAGCAGATGGTGGAGGATAAACTTGCGGAAGCGGTGCTGGAAGGCCGTGTTCGTGAGGGCGATTCCGTGAAGATCGTTCTGAAAGATGGTCAGCTCAAATTTTCGGCCCGCCATTCACAAACGTCTAGAAAAGCAGACGAAATTGTGGTAAAATAAAAGTACCCAAAAGCAGAATGATCGCGGGTTCTCCAAGCACTAGGAAGACCCGCGCAACACACAAAAGGAGACTAAGTATTATGTCAGTAATCAACGAATTAATCCGCACAGAGGAAAACGGTTCCATTAGCTTTGGTAATTACATGCTGGATGTTAAGTCCAAATTAGAGGATTATGAGCATGATGGCGATCTTTATAAAGTGAAAACATTCCATGAGATTACAAAGCTGGAAAGAAACGGTATGTTTGTGTACGAGTCCGTTCCGGGAACAGCGGTAAGCAATTTCTGTGTGAAGAATACTGAGGTAACATTCACTGTATCCGGTGCAAAGGATGCACAGATTACGATCCAGTTAGAAGATGATATGGAATATGAAGTATTCACAGACGGCGTTGCAGTTGGTGGCATGAAGACCAATATGAGTGGCAAATTAAGCCTTTCCGTGGAGCTTTCCGAGGGAAAAGATATCAGCGTAAAGGTAGTTCGTAAATAAGAAAGGGATCAGATAGTGGCAAAGGCAAAAAATAATCTTGTATTTTTCTGCAAAGAATGCGGCTATGAATCCGGAAAATGGATGGGGCAGTGTCCGGCGTGCAAGGAATGGAATTCATTCGTAGAAGAGCCTGTAGTTTCAGATAAGAAAGCACAGGCTGTGGATAAAATTCGTATTCCGGGACGGGGTGCTGCCCCAGTCCGTATTTCAGATATTTCCATTGAAGATCAGGATCGTACGACAACCGGATTTGGAGAATTGGACCGTGTACTGGGAAGCGGAATTGTAAAAGGCAGTCTTGTTCTGGTAGGTGGAGATCCGGGTATCGGAAAATCCACGCTGCTCTTGCAGGTGTGCAGAAATCTGGCCCATTCAGCGAAGAAAGTACTGTACATTTCAGGAGAGGAATCCTTAAAGCAGATCAAAATGCGTGCAAATCGTATTGGTTCCATTGATGGGGAACTGTATTTCCTATCCGAGACAAATCTGGATATGATCGCAGGCTCTATTGAAGAAGGTAAGCCGGATGTGGTGATCATCGATTCGATTCAGACCATGTACCGGGAAGATATTACGTCTGCACCGGGAAGTGTCAGCCAGGTAAGAGAATCGACCAATCTTTTGATGCAGATTGCCAAGGGATTGGGAATCACAATTTTTATCGTGGGTCATGTGACGAAAGAAGGAGTTGTGGCAGGTCCTCGCGTGTTAGAGCATATGGTGGATACGGTACTGTATTTTGAAGGTGACCGCAACGATTCCTACCGTATTTTGCGTGCGGTGAAGAATCGTTTTGGGTCTACCAATGAAATCGGTGTCTTTGAGATGCAGGAGAAAGGTTTGGCAGAAGTCAAGAACCCATCGGAGATGATGATTTCCGGAAGACCTAAAAATGCTTCAGGAGCTGTTGTTTCCTGTGCACTTGAGGGAACAAGACCGCTGCTGCTGGAAGTTCAGGCACTTGTGGCTGAGACTAATTTTGGTATGGCAAGACGAACGGCAAACGGTGTGGATTACAACCGCATCAATATTCTGCTGGCGATTCTTGAGAAACGATGCGGATATGCCATGAGCCGGTACGATGCCTACGTGAACATTGCAGGCGGCATGAAGATGAATGAACCTGCCCTGGATCTGGCAGTGGTAATGGCATTGGTGTCCAGTTACAAAAACCGTGAGGTGGATCCGGGGATGCTGATCTTTGGCGAAGTCGGACTGTCCGGCGAGGTGCGCGGTGTATCCCAGGCATCCCAGCGTGTGGCTGAGGCGATCAAGATGGGCTTTACTACTTGTGTACTTCCGAAAGCCAATCTGGAAAAGATGAAGGGAGAGACCAGAATTCGATTGATTGGTGTTGATAATGTGCGCGAGGCCATCGGATTGATTTAGTTGTATAATTTGTTTAAACTTTTTTGAAAATTACTGTTGACATTTTGCATTTCCCGTGTTAATATAAACGAGCGTTGAGGAAATGCGAAATGCATAGGGGATTAGTTCAACGGCAGAGCAACGGTCTCCAAAACCGTTAATGGGGGTTCGAATCCCTCATCCCCTGTTTAAGGCTGAAATCTTTCGAGATTTCAGCCTTTTCTTTTTTTCTTGATTATTTGTTGACGAATCAACAGACTTCTGTTATTATATTTTCAATAATTAAAGTGTTAAAATGATAACACACAAAAATGGAGGAAATATTATGAAAGTTGGTTGTGTGAAAGAAATTAAAAATAATGAGTTCCGTGTTGGTATGACTCCGGATAACGTGAAGAGCTACGTAAGCGCGGGTCACGAAGTATATATTGAGAATGGCGCCGGTGTTGGTTCTGGATTTATGGATGAAGAATATGCAGCAGCAGGCGCGATCATGGTGGACAACGCAAAGGATGTCTGGGATGCAGTTGAGATGATGGTTAAGGTAAAAGAGCCGTTAGAGGAGGAGTATCCTCTTTTTCACGATGGTCTGATCCTGTATACATATCTTCATCTGGCAGCTGACAAACCGCAGACAGATGCACTGTTAAACGGTAAGGTAAAAGGCGTTGCCTATGAGACTCTGATCGAACGCGACGGCAGCATTCCGCTTCTTGCTCCGATGAGTCAGATCGCAGGCCGCCTGAGCATTCAGGAAGGTGCAAAGTATTTAGAGAAGATTTTTGGAGGTTCCGGTGTTCTTCTTGCAGGTGTTCCGGGCACTCCGAAGGCAAACGTTGTGATCCTCGGCGGCGGTACAGTTGGTACAAACGCATGCAAGATCGCGGTTGGTATGGGCGCCAATGTTACAATTATTGACATCAATTTAAAGAGACTTGCTTATCTGGATGATATCTTTGGTGCAAGGATCCAGACACTGGTTTCTACGGATGCCAATATCGAGAAGGCAGTAAAAGATGCTGATTTAGTTGTAGGTTCTGTTCTGATCCCGGGCAAGGCAGCTCCGAAGATCTTTAAAAAGAAATATCTGAAAGAGATGAAGCCGGGTTCTGTATTTGTGGATGTAGCTGTTGATCAGGGAGGCTGCGGCGAATCTACAAAGGTAACTTATCATGATGATCCGATCTATATTGAGGACGGAGTAGTTCATTACTGTGTAGGCAATATGCCTGGTGCAGTTCCGAGAACTTCCACGATCGCACTGACAAATGCAACACTGTCTTACGGTCTGCAGATTGCTAATAAAGGATTAGAACAGGCATGCAAGGATAATGATGTGATCTATTCTGCGATCAATACTTACGACGGTAAACTGACATGTAAGAACGTAGCTGACAGCTTCGATTGTTACGAATACACAGATATCCGCAGTGCGATTGGTTAATATGACTTCTGAAACCGGTGTCAGATAGCCTGTTCAGCGTGTTTTTTGAATAAAATTAACAAAAACTTTCTCTAAAAACCAAAAAGATGGTGGAATGTGTCCGTTGACTTTTGGTGGGTAAAAATGGTATAAAACAATTGACTAGAAGAACGACAGCTTTTATCCGCAAAAGGAGACACACAAAAAATGAAAAAACAGAGAAAGATCAAACTCACAAGCATCCTCGATGTGAAAGAGTTTGTAACAGTTGCTGGTGAGTGCGATTTTGATGTTAACATTTTCTACAACCAGTTGGTTGTTGATGCAAAATCCGTTTTAGGAGTATTAAGCTTAGACTTATCTAAGGCGCTGACTGTAGAGTATGATGGAAATGACAGAGCGTTAGAGGAAATTCTGGATGCAAAAGATGCAGCAAAGATTACTGCTGTGGCATAAAAAAGAAAATCAAAAACAAAGCGTAAAGCAAACAAATCTCAAAGAAACAAGAAAGACGCCAAAGGGGAAATCCGATGGCGTCTTTTCTGATGTTTATTAAGATTCTGTAACCAGTTTTCCGCACATATGCTCCGGAGCCAGTTTCATAAGAAGAGTTCTGTGACCGTGGAGGCGGATTTCTTCTTTAATATATTCATCGTCCTGAACAAAACGATAACTGAGTTTTGTCACGATATCAGTAATCTGCTCCATATCATCGATGATCTCGATCTTGCCGAAAATGATGACACTTTTCACTTTGTAAGCCCATTCATTTTCCTCTTTATATCCCTGGTCAAAAACGCAGAAGGAAACTTTGTTGTGTTTCTGCAGTGCTTCTAAACGGTGACCGATGTTTCCGCAGTGGAAATAAATGTTGCCGTCTTCTTCGTTGTACCAGAAGTTCATAGGTGTTCCGTACGGATAGTCGTCGTCACCGAGAACGGACAGTACGCCGCGTGTTTCATTTTTTAATACTTCGATACAGCTTTCGGTGGAAAGCTGCTTATTTTTTCTAACGAGTGCTCTGAACATAGTTTGTCCTCCTTGTATTGCTTAGGTTTGATAGAAAAATTATAGCACAGATGAAGTATGAATGATATAATAAGAAAATAATTTGATTAAGAAAAAGGAGGTGCAGAACATGGCAGAAAAGCGTCTGGTCCGTATTTCCGTACGCAATCTGGTGGAGTTTGTTCTGCGCTCCGGAGATATCGACAACCGCCATTCGGCCGGAGCCCAGAAGGAAGCGATGCTGGCCGGAGGGCGAATCCATCGGAAGATCCAGAAGCGTATGGGTGCGAACTATCGCGCAGAGGTACCGCTAAAACATACAGTGGAAGATGAGGAGCAGGAGATCACGCTGCTTGTAGAAGGCCGGGCAGACGGTATTCTTGAGGAAAGTGGAATCGTAACCATTGACGAGATCAAGGGGATGTACATGGATGTTTCGCGTTTGGAGGAACCGATCATGGTTCATCTGGCTCAGGCGATGTGTTACGGCTATTTTTATTGTTGTGATAAAGCGTTGGATGGAGTGCGGTTGCAGATTACGTACGCCAACCTGGAAACGGAGGAAGTGAAGCGGTTTCATGTGGACCGTTCCAAAGAAGAACTGGAACAATGGTTTAAGAGTGTGGTTCACGAGTATTTTAAGTGGGCCAGATATCAGTATCATCATGAACTGGTAAGAAATGAATCCATCCGCGGTCTGGAATTTCCATATCCGTATCGGGAAGGACAGCGAGATCTGGTTGTTTCGGTCTATAAGACGATCGTGCGAGGAAAGAAGCTGTTTATTCAGGCTCCGACCGGAATCGGAAAGACCCTTAGTACCGTGTTCCCTTCCGTAAAGGCAATCGGAGAAGGAAAGGGAGAAAAGCTGTTTTATCTCACTGCCAAAACGATTACCAGAACGGTTGCGGAGGAATCCCTGCGGATCTTGCGGGAAAAAGGACTGGTTTTCAGTTCTGTGACGATTACCGCGAAAGAAAAGCTTTGTCCGATGGAGAAGACAGAGTGCAATCCGGATGCATGTCCGTATGCCAAAGGACATTTTGACCGTGTCAATGAAGCTGTTTTTGATATCCTGCATCTGGAACAGGAGATGACGAGGGAGAAGATATTAGAATACGCAGAGCGATATCAGGTCTGTCCGTTCGAATTCTGCCTTGATATTTCCAACTGGACCGATGGGATTATCTGTGATTATAACTATGTGTTTGATCCGAATGTCCGCCTGAAACGGTATTTTGCAGATGGAAATAAAGGAGAGTATCTGTTTTTGATCGATGAGGCCCACAATCTGGTTTCCAGAGCGCGGGAGATGTACAGTGCTCATATTGTGAAAGAAGATGTGCTGGAGGTCAAGCGAATAATAAAAGGGAAGTCTTCTAAGCTGGAAAAGCAGCTGGAGAAGTGTAATAAGATCCTTTTAAATATGAAGAGAGAATGTGAAGAATGGGAAATCTTGGAAGATATTACCGGACTGGCAGCCAGTATTATGAGCGTGTTCACGGAGATGGAAAAGTTTATGGAGGATTTTCCGGACTTTGACGGAAGAGATACAGTACTGGATTTTTATTTTTGTCTGAGAGATTTCCTGAATGTGTATGAGCAGCTGGACGATCATTACCGGATCTATGCGGAAAATATTGGAAGTTCTTATTTTCAGGTGCGTATGCTTTGTGTAAATCCGGCGAGAATTCTTTCCCAGTGCATGGGACAGGGAAGCAGTACGATTTTGTTTTCCGCAACCTTGCTGCCGATCAAATATTATAAGACGCTGCTGTCCGGCAATGAGGAGGATTACGCAGTATATGCCAATTCTCCGTTTGAAGAGGAGAAACGTCTGCTCATGGTGGCAACGGATGTGAGCAGCCGATATACGAGAAGAATACAGACGGAGTTTCGCAAGGTTGCTGATTATATCCGCACGGTTGCAGAAGGAAAAAAGGGAAATTATATGGTATTTTTTCCGTCCTATCAGTATATGGCTGAAGTTGAGGCGATTCTGGATGAGGAGCCGCTGCAGGCAGATCTGATTGTTCAGGGACAAGGAATGGGTGAAGCGGAGCGCAGAGAGTTTTTAGAAGAATTTGACAGAGAACGTGAGCATTCCCTGGCTGCATTTTGTGTTATGGGAGGCGTGTTCTCGGAAGGCATTGACTTAAAAGAAGAGCGTCTGATCGGTGTTATCATTGTTGGAACAGGGCTTCCAATGGTCTGCGTAGAACAGGAGATTCTGAAAGGATACTTTGAAGAGACAGAGGAGCGCGGCTTTGATTTTGCTTATCAGTATCCGGGAATGAACAAAGTGCTGCAGGCAGCCGGACGTGTAATCCGCACCAGCGAAGATGAAGGCGTGATCTTGCTGTTAGATGACCGTTTCCTTAGAAGAGATTATCTGGAACTCTTTCCACGGGAATGGGAGCATTATCATATGGTAAACCAAAATAATGTGGCTCAGTGTATTTCAGATTTCTGGAGCTCAAGAAAATAAAATGGATATCCTGCTAAAACAGGATATCCATAAAATGTTTTGCGGCTTGCGAGATTGGAAGGGCTTCATTGTATGCAACGACTAGTTTTCTGGAAGGAAGCTCTTCATTTAGTTTCAGAGCGAACAATTCACGTTCGCCTTCCGGGATGCAGAAATCCGGAACAAAGGCGATACCGAGACCGATTCTTGCAAGGTCGATCAGGAGGTCATTGCTGCTGAGTTCGATTTCCGGAACAAGATCTAAATGAGATTTCTGGAAGATGGAATGCAGAAACTCACTGGTGGTACTTTTTCTGTCCAGCATCATGATCGGATAACTTAACAGATCATGCAGGGAAAGCGTTTTGTTTCGAAGCGGAAAGTATTTGGAATTTGCCACGAAAATATCGTGGAATTCTTTTATCGTGCGGATATTATTGACATTGGAAAGTCCGGAGTTTGGGAAGTTACTGATTACAAAGTCCACTTGCCCGGTTTCTAAAATATGGGCACAGTCGATGGATGTGGAGTTGGTAACTTTAATATGGACATTCGGATGATCCCTGTGAAATTTATTTAAATAGGGAACCAGAAAATAACGGCAGATCGTGTCGCTTGCTGCAATTCGGAGCTGACCGCCGTTTAACGTGTTTGCTTCGAGAAGCTGGTTCTCACCTTGACGTATGAGATTCATCGCCGGTTCAATATGTTTAAACAGAATTTCGCCTTCCGGAGTTAACTGTACGCGTTTCGTACTTCGGATAAAGAGGCTCTGGCCCAGCTTTTTTTCCAGAACTTTGATAGACTGGCTGACTGCGGACTGGGATATATAGAGCTGCTTGGATGCTTCAGAAAAGCTTAATGTGCGTGCTACATAATAGAAAACCTTATATAATTCATAATTAACATCCATAATAAGACCTCCTTATAAAAACAAATTCATTTTATCATAGGAATTATCGTTTGAAAAGAGGGGAAATTATGTTATATTAGAAGTTGGAAAAGAATGCAAGGAGTGATCAATATGGGAAATAAATATGAGGATATGGAATTCGAGCAGGACGGTCTTGAAGAGGACGGAATGCAGACAGAAGATATCTATAAAGTATATATGGAAGAATTAGCTGCGATCCAGCCATGCACACCGGCTGAAAATGTGGAACTGCTTGGTAAGGTGAAAGCAGGCGTGGCAGGAGCCAGGGAGCGTCTGATCGAAGGAAACCTTAGAAATGCACTGATGCATGTACAGGGCTACATTAATCGTGGTGTACCGATGGCTGATTTGATCCAGGAAGCCAGCATGGAACTGATGATGTTAGTGGATGAAGAATTTGACGGTGGTTTTGAAAAGCTTCTTGAGAGCAGGATCTGTGTACGCCTTGAGGAAGTGATCAAGGAACAGACTTCTGAGAATAGCATCGAAGAAGAGATGCTGGCTCGCGTCAATGTTCTTCAGGAAGTATCCAAGGAACTTGCTGAGCGTTTTGGCCGTGAACCGAAATTAGAAGAACTGGCTGAATACATGAAAATGACAGAGGATGAGGTGCGTGAGATCATGAAGGTGACAATGGATGCACTGAGTCTCAGTGAAGCGAACCGTGCGCTTCAGAGTTAAATTTATAAATTAGTTATTATTATAAATAGGATTAAATATATTAATTTTACTAATTTAAACAACCTGTGATAATATGATAAATGTAACAATATGGTTTTTCAGTATCACTAATTAATAAATCAATGTGTAAAGCACACAAGGAGGAAAACACATGAGCGTAAAGCGCGTATTTGTTGAAAAGAAGCCTGCATTTGCTGTACAGGCGAAAGAGCTCCGTTCTGAGATCGAAAGCTACCTTGGCATTTCCGGTGTAACAGGAGTTCGTGTACTGATCCGTTATGACGTTGAAAACATTTCCGAGGGCACTTATGGACAGGCTCTCGCTACAATTTTCTCTGAGCCGCCGGTAGACGAGGTGTTCGAAGGAACATTCCCGCACGAGGCAAATGACACTGTATTTTCCGTAGAGTACCTTCCGGGTCAGTTCGACCAGAGAGCAGACTCTGCTGAGCAGTGTGTAAAACTGTTAAATGAAAATGAAGAGCCGGTTATTAAATCTGCTACTACATATGTAATCTCCGGTGAGTTAACAGCAGAAGAAGTGGCTTCCATCAAGTCCTTCTGTATTAACCCGGTTGACTCCCGTGAAGCAATGGAAGAGATTCCGGAGACGCTGGTGACTGTATTCGAGACTCCGGCTGATGTTGCGATCTTTGAAGGCTTCATCGGTATGAACGATGAGGAGCTTGAGGCTCTTTACAAATCCTTAAATCTCGCTATGACAATTAAGGATTTCCAGCACATCCACAATTATTATAAGAATGAAGAGCACCGTGATCCGTCTGTAACAGAGATCCGTGTTCTTGACACATACTGGTCTGACCACTGCCGTCATACTACATTCTCCACAGAGCTTAAGAACATCACTTTCACAGAGGGTGACTACAAGAAGCCGATCGAAGAGACATTCTCAAAATATCTTGCTGATCATCAGGAGATGTACAAAGGCAGAGATGACAAATTCGTTTGTCTTATGGACTTAGCTTGCCTTGGTGCGAAGAAACTTCGTAAAGAGGGTAAGGTAGAAGACCTTGAGGTTTCTGAAGAGATCAATGCATGCTCCATTGTTGTTCCGGTTGAGATCGACGGTAAGACAGAGGAGTGGCTTGTAAACTTCAAGAACGAGACACACAACCACCCGACAGAGATCGAGCCGTTCGGCGGCGCTGCAACTTGTCTCGGCGGTGCGATCCGTGATCCGCTTTCCGGTCGTACATATGTATACCAGGCGATGCGTATCACTGGTGCAGCTGACCCGACAAAGTCTTTAAGCGAGACTATGAAGGGCAAACTTCCGCAGAGAAAGATCGTTACTGAGGCTGCTCACGGTTACAGCTCCTACGGTAACCAGATCGGTCTTGCGACAGGTTATGTAAAAGAGTTATATCATCCGGGCTACGTTGCAAAGAGAATGGAAGTTGGTGCTGTTATGGCAGCGGCTCCGAGAGCAAATGTAATCCGTGAGACATCTGATCCGGGCGATATCATCGTATTACTTGGCGGACGTACAGGTCGTGACGGTATCGGTGGTGCGACAGGTTCCTCCAAGGTTCACACAGAGGAATCCATCGAAGTTTGCGGTGCAGAGGTTCAGAAGGGTAATGCGCCGACTGAGCGTAAGATTCAGAGAATGTTCCGCAGACCGGAAGTTTCCAGATTAATTAAGAAATGTAATGACTTTGGTGCAGGCGGTGTATCCGTAGCAATCGGTGAGCTTGCAGCAGGTCTTCAGATCGACCTTGATAAAGTTCCGAAGAAGTACGCAGGTCTTGACGGTACAGAGCTTGCAATCTCTGAGTCTCAGGAACGTATGGCAGTTGTGCTTGATCCGAAGGATGTGGATGCATTCTTAGGTTATGCAGCAGAAGAAAACCTTGAAGCTGTTGCAGTTGCAGAAGTGACAGAGAACCCGCGCCTTGTGATCAACTGGAGAGGTAAGACAATCGTTGACCTCAGCCGTGCATTCCTTGATACAAACGGTGCACATCAGGAAGCTGATGTTACTCTCGTGGTTCCGAATCGTGAGGGCAGACCGTTTGATAAGAAAGAGATCGCTGATGTTAAGGAAACATGGATGAACATGTTAGGTTCCTTAAATGTATGTTCCCAGAAAGGTCTTGTTGAGCGTTTCGATGCATCCATCGGTTCTGCAACCGTTATGATGCCGTACGGTGGTAAGTTCCAGCAGACAGAGATCCAGACTATGGTGGCAAAACTTCCGGTACTGGAAGGCAAGTGCGATGCTGTAACTCTTATGAGCTATGGCTTCGATCCGTACCTTTCCAGCTGGAGCCCGTACCACGGTTCTGTATATGCGGTTCTTTCTTCCATCGCGAAGATCGTTGCAGCAGGCGGCGACTACAAGAAGATCCGTTTCTCCTTCCAGGAGTACTTCAAGAGACTGGCTAGTGATCCGACACGTTGGGGTCAGCCGTTCGCAGCACTTCTTGGTGCTTATGACGCTCAGCTCGGTTTCGGTCTTCCGTCCATCGGCGGTAAGGACAGTATGTCCGGAAGCTTCAAGGAAGAAGGCGGCGAGGAAGTAAACGTTCCGCCGACACTTGTTTCCTTCGCAGTAAATGTAGCAGATGCTAAGACAATGATCTCTCCGGAATTCAAGAAAGCCGGCAATAAGATCGTTGTATTCAATATTGAAAAAGA
>SVDR01000097.1 GCA_015057755.1 Lachnoclostridium sp. | reverse complement strand
AAAAGATATTGTGGTTCATTTAGATATGGAAGGTTCGGTTCTGCGCTATACGATCTTTGCCATGAATCATCAGTCCAAAAACCTGATCCGCAATCTGGCAGTGACCTCAGGACAGAAGACGGTGGATCGTGACGGAAAACAGGCGATCGTGGGCGAGATCCCATGTTACATTAAAGGTGACGGTCAGAGAGTCTACATTTTCCGTTTGAACGGAACGAAGCTTGCAAATATTTATCCGGATGGAAAGATTGAGGTCAATTCCGTGATCCCGGCCATCGCGAAGACGCTGATGAGCCAGACGAAGGATTACAAATATTCCTTCCGTGAAACGATGGTGAAATCTTACGTTCCGGAAGATGTAAAGCTTGCCACGGACCTGCACACGCATGGAAATGCGAACCTGAACGCGGATATCCTGATCGCATTGGCGATCAAACACCAGATCCGCTATCCGCTGTATTATATTAAGAAACTTCGTCTCGAACTGTCTCCGGAGCAGGAGCAGTTTTTGGAGCAGCAGAGGGAGGCAGTCATTCCGACCCTCGATCTGGAAGGATTATCCGGAAAATACCGTGACCGCAGGATTGATGACAATACGTTCATCAATTTTGCAGATTTGATCCTGCACAACGTGGAGCATTCTACGGAAAATATCAATAAAATCCGTAAATCCCTGTGTCTGCTGAAGGATTCTCAGGCGGTGTTTACGAACCTGGAGAAACTGTATCTCTACCGCTATGTTTTCACGAAAGGCGTGGAGGCGGACTATAAAATCAACCTGGTGAACACCTGGAAGATCGAGGACCAGGATATTCGCCGCTATCTGGAGCGTGCGCTCAGAGATTATCAGGATGAGGATTTCGCGGATATTACATTTTACGAGGATACGCTGCTCTGGATCGGCCGCGAGTACCAGAAGCGTCATATCAAATATGTAGAGATCAGTGACACCACACTGGTGAAAAAGGATACATCTGCAGTGCGCATGCTGGAGCAGATCCATCATATCATGCCACTGGTCAAAAAGGAGACCGGCGTGGATATCCGGTTCCTGGCTGCGATCCGGAGAATTCCGCTGACTCTCGTGAAGAACAACATCACATCCGGCAACTATTTGACGGAGGCGGTTCAGGCGCTGAAAGTGGTCTGCAAGGATCCGTATGTAGTGGGAAGCGATTTTGTCGGCGAGGAAATCAATGACATCGCGGAATTAAAAGGGGTCATCAAAGAGATTGTGACCAAGATTGCCAGCGAGGATAAAAACTGGACGATCCGCGTCCATGCGGGCGAAAATGATTCCCTGAAGAGCAATATGGCCAAGGCAATCGCTTTGGTGGAAGAGTCTCTGCTTCCGGGTCAGAAATTCCCGTACATGCGCATCGGACACGGTCTGTACTGCGCGAAACTGACAACCAAGCAGGGAAAAGAACTGCTGGCGAAAATTAAAGAGCACGACATTGTTCTGGAGTTCCAGCTGACCAGCAATGTGCGTCTAAACAACTTGATCGAGTTGAAAAAGCATCCGTTAAAGAGCTATCTGCAGAATGAAATTTCTTGTGTTATGGGAACCGACGGCTACGGTTTGTACGGAACCGACAGCATTGACGAGCAGCTGGCACTGGCAAATTTCCTCAAGATCACAGACACAGAATTCCATAAAATGCAGGCAGTGGAACATGTGATCATTGAGCGCCAGACACAGAATCTCACCAAGAAATCGCAGGCATTCGAAGAGGCGCTGTCCGGACGTACGGTTCGCCAGTATTACACGGACGAATTCCGGAGAGAATTTGACGATATCCGCGATGTGAAATTCGAGATTCACAAACGACCGTCCTATCCGGTCTTTAAGGAACATGTGAAAGAACTGCCGTGGGACAAGTATCCGGTTATTATTGCCGGAGGAAGTTTCACCAGCGGAAGCTCCTATCCGAAACTCAGCGACAGCGACAAGCAGGTGCTGCAAGCACTTTTGGACAATCTGGATCCGCAAAAGGTATTCTTTGTGGTCGGTCATAAACTGGCCGGTCATGAAAAATACATTGTGGAGCACAATCCGGGCTTTGATATCTATGCGATCATTCCTTCGCTGATGGATCAGAAGCAGATGAGAAAACTGCAGCGTGCAAATCTCGCGGGAATTCGAATTTCCACCGAGCCGCAGGAGATGGGCATTTACAAATCCTTCAACTATGAAATTTTCGAGCGAAGAAACTGTGTGCTTTTTGCTTTTGACGGAAATTCCTCCATCGCCAACCTGGTGCAGGAGGCGAGAAACGGCAAAGGACGCGCATGGGTGTTCACATACCCGAAGTCCGCGATGCTAAAGGCGAAGGCCAAGTCTCTGGAAGGCTATGTGACGAACAATGCGACTGTGGATGTGGTAATTGAGAAAATCCGGGAGTTTGAGGATAATATTGGAACGAAAATATAGTGTAAAGGCAGCTATTGCATATTTTGCGATGGCTGCTTTTTATGTGACATCGTCACGGTAATCCGATCTGGTTTTCGGTATATTATAGTCAAGAAACAGAACAACAGTTGCAGAGAGCAATCAGAAGATAAAAAAGAAAGGAGCTGTCAGTATGGCTGCTATGAATATTAATAAAAATCAATTTGAGGAAATGATCCGTGGAGAGAAACCGGTTCTCGTGGACTACTGGGCACCGTGGTGCGGTTACTGCCGTCGCATCGGACCGGCGTACGAGAAGCTTGCTGACAGTTACGCAGAATCACTGAACGCAGTAAAAGTGAACATCGACGAGGAAGCAGTCCTTGCGGATAAAGAAGAGATCGAAGTGATCCCGACACTGGTTATGTACAAAAATGGCGAAGCGATCGGTTCTATCGTGGCTCCGGAATCAAAAGCAATGATCGAGGAGTTCATTCGTCAGACATTAAATATGGAGTAGACAGAAGATTTCTGAAGTCGCAGAAATACAGAGGAGGAATACCATGAGCAAGAATCATGTTTACGATATGGTCATCATCGGCGGCGGCCCGGGCGGCTACACCGCAGCATTATACGCAGCCAGAGCAGGTCTGGATGTAATCGTTTTAGAAAAATTATCAGCAGGAGGCCAGATGGCGCTGACCCATCAGATCGACAACTATCCGGGATTTGAGGAAGGCATCGACGGTTTTACACTGGCAGAGAAAATGCAGGCTCAGGCGGAGCGTTTCGGCGCACAGAGCGAATATGCGGAAGTACACAGTGTAGATTTAAATGCAAATCCAAAAGTCATCGAGACAAGTGAAGGAACATTTTACGGCAAAACAGTTGTTTTCGCAACAGGCGCAGGTCCGAGAGAACTGGGCGTACCGAAGGAGAAAGAATTGGTTGGCAGAGGCGTAGCATACTGCGCAGCGTGCGACGGTATGTTTTACAAAGGCAAGACAGTCGTGGTTGTCGGCGGCGGAAACTCCGCAGCGGCAGATGCACTGCTCTTAAGCCGCATTGCGAAAAAAGTGATCATCGTCCATAGACGCGACACCCTCCGTGCAACAAAGATTTACCATGAGCCGCTGATGAAGGCAGAAAATGTGGAGTTCCAGTGGAACAGCGTCGTGGAAGAACTGCTCTATGAAAAGAAAGTGACAGGCGTTCGCCTGAAAAATGTTCAGACAGGTGAAGTGACAGAAGTGGCAGCAGACGGCGTATTTATCAGCGTGGGTAGAAAGCCTGCAACAGAGCTGGTGGCAGGTCAGCTTGAACTGGATAGAAGCGGCTACGTAGTCGCAGGAGAGACAACAGAGACAAACATCCCGGGCGTTTACGCAGTCGGCGATGTGAGAACAAAATTACTTCGTCAGGTCGTGACAGCTGTGGCGGATGGCGCGATGGCGGTGCACATGGCGGAGGAGTTCCTGGCAGAGAATGTTTAAAAGTGATAACGATAAAGCGCCTGTGGTTTCCGCCGCAGGCGTTTTTGTGTGGTGAGAATACTTTCTTGGAGAATTGCATTCAATTCCCTTCAAAAATTTGGTATGATATAGAGAAAGAATGGAGTTGAGATTACGTGCAGGTTAGAATCATAAAAAGCAACCGCAAGACGATTTCGGTTGAGGTAAGAATGGAAGAAGTGATCGTCAGAGCGCCAAAGAGGATGTCCAACCGGAATATACACGCCTTTTTGGAGAAGAAAAGAGAGTGGATCGAAAAGCACCAGAAAATCATGCAGGAGCAGGCAGAGACCGTAAAACTTCTGCCAATGTATACAGAGGAAGAAATCAATGACTTTGCAGAAAAAGCATTGCAAATCATTCCGGAAAAAGTGAAGCATTATGCAGCTCTGGTCGGCGTGGATTACGGGCGCATCACCATCCGGAATCAGCGGACACGCTGGGGAAGCTGCTCTGGTAAAGGAAATTTGAATTTTAACTGCCTGCTGGTGTTGTTTCCGGACGAGGTGATCGACAGTGTGGTTGTCCATGAACTGTGCCACAGAAAGCATATGGATCATTCTAAGGAATTCTATGCGGAAGTAGAGCGTGTGTTTCCGAAATATCGAAAGTGCCAGAAGTGGCTGAAGGAGAATGGCGGATTGTATCTGAGGCGGATGCCGTAGAAAGAAGCATGAGATACAGAGGATGATCGCAGAGAGTTATGATCTGGTAAGTGAGAGGTAGAAGATGAGAAAAAATATATTTGTTATTTTGGCTATGATCATGATCCTGAGTCTGGTTGGATGTGACAAGAATGCAGCGGCTGGGCAGGCACAGAATGCGAATGAGGCAAGTTATACGCAGATCAGCATGGATGAAGCTGTGACCATGATGGAAGAAGAAACGGATTACATTATTCTGGATGTCCGCAGACCGGATGAATTTGCGGACAAACACATCCCGAATGCGATCAATGTTCCCAATGAGACGATTGGTGAGGATGAGATACCTGAATTGCCAAATAAAGACCAGATAATTCTTGTGTACTGCCGCAGCGGCAACCGGAGCAAGCAGGCGTCGGAGAAGCTGGCGGCGCTAGGGTATACGAAGGTTTATGAGTTTGGCGGGATTAATGATTGGAAGGGAGAGACGGTTGGAGAGTAGGGAACGTTGAGATTGATTGGCTAGTATACAGAAAGGTGGGGATAGCATACTTCCATTAATTGACAAGAGGAAAACTGGTATTAATTTGAGAAGACTTATGGATGAACGAGGGCTTAATGTAAAAGATGTTCAACAATATCTGGGTTTGGGAAGCATTCAAAGTGTGTATCACTGGTTAAATGGTATCAGTGTTCCAACCGTAGACAACTTGTATGCCCTTAGTTATTTATTTCAAGTGTCTGTAGATGATATGTTGTGTGGAACCAGACCTAGAATACTTATTGGTAAAAATCAGGTACAGATAAAACGTCTGTATGCATATTATGAAAAACTAAATGAAATACGAGCTGCGTAGAATTATACTACAAGTTCAATGACAAATGAGACATTCTCCTTTAAAATTATTTCTAGGAAGTATTGAGGAAATGTGGGCATCATTATGAGTGAAAGCCGTGGCATAAGCTGCGGCTTTCGTCAATGAAGAATATAATATATTTACCCAGGTAGTCGGGGGACGTGCTCCATCCGATCCGAGCATGACGGAGAGGATGATGCTTATGAGTACATATGAAGAATTTATGATAATCTTGACAACAGCGTCTTTGATTGTGGCAATTCTAAATATGAAAAATAAAAAGTAGCAGTCCTGAACCCTGAGAAAGTTTGATACTGCTACTTTTGTAGAACAATAAATTTTCGCCGGGTCGGGTGAAGTGCACTCACCTTCCGACTGCTTGTTAAGTATATTATATTCAATCATTCGGATGAAAGCAAGAGAAAAAATAGAATTATACTGCAGGTATAATGATGAAAGGGAGGAGTATGACAAATCATGATATACATCACAGGTGACTGCCATGGGAATTATGAACGGTTTAATACCCGTGTATTCCCTGAACAGAAGAAAATGACAAAGGATGATTACGTTATTATCTGCGGAGATTTCGGAGGAGTATGGAACAAAGACGAAGAGAGCAAAACGGAAACGATGCTTCTGGACTGGCTGGACTTCAAGTCATTTACTACGTTATTTGTTTCCGGAAATCATGAAAACTTTGACAGACTTATGGCTTATCCGGTAGAAGAATGGCATGGAGGGAAGATTCAAAGAATCCGACCATCGGTGATACATCTAATGCGAGGCCAGATCTATGAACTGGAAGGTAAGAAGATATTCACTTTCGGCGGTGCAAGCAGCCATGATATCGATGGCGGGATACTGGAATTGG
>SVDR01000096.1 GCA_015057755.1 Lachnoclostridium sp. | reverse complement strand
CTATTCCGGGCTTCCCGGGCGCTGAGTTTGCTTACGCAAGCATGAACAAGATCGGTCTTCTTCCGTTATGTACACCGATCCTTGCTTACGCAGGTATCTCCCTTGGTAAAGACTTCGGTACATTCAAATCCCAGGGTCTTCCGATCGTATGTGTAGCTTTACTTACATTCGTAGGTACATACGTAGGTTCCGCTGTTATCGCTGAGGTAGTTCTTAGACTGACAGGCGCAATCTAATACGATTGAACATTATAACAGTTAGCAAATAAAAATCTCCGTGGTGGACGAGTGATCTCCATCACGGAGATTTTTTTTAATCTTCCGGAATTGTTGACACAACTTGCAAGTGTGCTATATAATTATGTAGTAAGTTTTGTGTTTTTTGGACTTTTGTGATAAGGTTCCGGGAGGATTGATGGAATATGAATACAGAAAAGAAGAGAGCTTTTTTGATTAATATTGCATATTTCGGTGTCATGATCGCGCTGGCTTTTCTGGCAGTCCAGTATTTGCTTCCGATCGTTTTGCCGTTTGTGATCGCATTTATTATTGCGTACTTTTTACAGAGGCCGGTCAACGCGCTGGAGTCGAAGTTTGGTCTGCCCCATAAACCGATCGCGATGCTGGCTGTTCTGATCTTTTACGTGATCGTAGGAGGACTGATCACGCTGGCGGGAGCAAAGATCGTGTCCGCGGTGATCAATCTTGCAAAAGCAGTTCCATCTTTTTATATTAGACAGATTTATCCGTTTTTCGTAGAGGTACTCCATGAACTGGAGCGTGTTCTGATCCGCCTCGGTCTCAGTGAACTGAGTGCTGCCAGCGGAAGTACCGGTCAGATCATTCAGTCGCTCAGTGAGATGATTTCAGGACTTCCGGGTAAAGTTGTGGATGTGGCGACAAGCTTTGCAGTTTCGATTCCGGGACTGTTTGTGGATATTGTGATCATGCTCATCAGCACCTTTTTTATTACCATTGATTACAGAAAACTTACTGGTTTTTGTATGCGTCAGCTGGATGAGAATGCAAAAAACATATTTTTGGAAATTAAGGAATATGTCGTGGGAACGTTGCTGGTCTGCATTGGTTCCTACGCAGTGATCATGTCCATTACGTTTGTGGAACTGTCCGTGGCGTTCTCGATCATCGGCATGAACCATGCGATCATTATCGCTGCGTGTATTGCGGTCTTTGACATTCTTCCGGTCCTTGGTACCGGAGGCATCATGATCCCATGGTCATTGTTCATGGTGGTGTATGGCAATTATCCGCTGGCTCTGGAGTTGTTTTTGATCTATGCGATCATTACCGTGATCCGAAACATTATTGAGCCTAAGATCATCGGAGGTCAGCTGGGACTGCATCCGGTAGTAACGCTGATCAGTATGTTTGTCGGTGTAGGTTTCTTTGGCGCAATCGGATTATTTGGTGTACCGATCCTGGTATCGCTGATCCGTCATTTGAATGAACGCGGTGTGATTAAGATTTTGAAATAGAAGTTGGTGAAGGTATGTTGGGGGATATTTTGATTGGATATTTGGTGCTGGTAAACCTGGTATCGTTTGTGATGTACGGAATTGATAAGAGAAAAGCGATCAAAGATCAGTGGAGGATCCCGGAAAAAACGCTGCTTTTGGCAGCCCTTGTGGGAGGCAGCCTCGGCGCATTTGTGGGAATGCAGATCTTCCATCACAAGACAAAGCACTGGAAGTTCATCCTTGGTGTTCCTGCGTGCATGATCTTGCATGTTGCACTGGGCGTTTTGTACTGGTGGTATTTCCTTTTGTAAAATGAGGAGACAGAGGAGAATGTTATGGCGAAATATGTAATGGCGCTGGATGCGGGAACGACCAGCAGCAGATGTATCTTATTTAATAAAGAAGGAATGATGGTCAGTGTGGCGCAAAAAGAGTTTACACAGCATTTTCCGAAACCGGGCTGGGTGGAGCACGATGCCAATGAAATCTGGTCAACACAGCTTGGCGTGGCGGTGGAAGCGGTGTTAAAAGCCGGTGCGACTGCGGCGGATATTGCAGCTATCGGTATTACAAATCAGCGTGAGACGACGATCGTTTGGGATAAAGTGACCGGAGATCCGGTTTACCGTGCGATCGTATGGCAGTGCAGGAGAACTTCGGAGTATTGTGACTCTTTAAAAGAGAAGGGACTGGTGGAAACATTCCGTCAGAAAACCGGTCTTGTGATCGATGCTTATTTTTCCGGAACGAAGCTGAAATGGATTCTGGATCATGTTCCGGGCGCGCGTGAGCGTGCGGAACGCGGGGAGCTGCTGTTTGGAACGGTGGAGACCTGGCTGATCTGGAAACTGACAAAAGGGCGCGTGCATGTGACGGATTATTCCAATGCATCCAGAACGATGCTGTTCAATATCAATACGTTAGAGTGGGATGATGAGATTCTCGCAGAGTTAAACATTCCGAAATGTATGCTTCCGGAAGTGAAGCCGTCCAGCTGTGTATACGGGGAGACAGATCCTCAGTTTTTTGGCGCTCCGGTTGCCATCGGAGGCGCCGCAGGAGATCAGCAGGCAGCGCTGTTTGGACAAACCTGTTTTGAACCTGGAGAGGCAAAGAATACATACGGAACCGGCTGTTTTATGCTGATGAATACGGGCGAGAAACCGGTATTTTCCAAGAACGGACTTGTGGCTACGATTGCTTGGGGGCTGGACGGAAAAGTGGAATATGCGCTGGAAGGTTCTATTTTCGTGGCAGGTGCTGCGATCCAGTGGCTGCGTGACGAGCTTCGTATTTTGGAAAAGGCTTCTGATTCCGAGAGATTGGCACAGCAGGTGGAAGACACCAACGGCTGCTATGTGGTACCGGCATTTACAGGACTTGGTGCTCCGCACTGGGATCAGTATGCGAGAGGTGCTATCGTGGGTCTGACCCGAGGTGTGAACCGCAATCACATTATTCGTGCTACATTGGATTCGCTTTGTTACCAGACCAATGATGTGCTGAAGGCGATGGAGGCCGATTCCGGAATCAAGCTGGCGGCTCTAAAAGTAGACGGCGGTGCGTGTGCCAACAATTACCTGATGCAGACCCAGTCTGATATTATCAACGCTCCGGTCAAGAGGCCGTGCTGCGTGGAGACAACTGCCATGGGCGCTGCATATCTGGCAGGACTGGCAGTGGGATACTGGGCAGATAAAGACGAAGTCAGAAAGAATTGGGCGATCGACCGGACATTTGAACCGCAGATCGATGATGAAACGCGTACCGAGATGGTGGAAGGCTGGGATAAAGCCGTGAAAAGATCCTATGGGTGGGCGTGATCCCTGACAAATGTTTGAAAAAACTGCTTGCAATTTCCTGTATGGTATGTTAATATACTAATGATATTATAAGTAACTGGCAAAAAGAGTGGACGAAACAAAAGTCCACTCTTTCGTTTTATAACTTTTGTGAAAGGTGGTGGAACGGACATGGCTAAGAGAGAAACATACGAGAGCAGAGTTGAGGCTTATTTACTTCCGATCATGGAGGAGAACAACTTTGAACTGGTGGATGTCGAGTACGTGAAAGAAGCTGGTATGTGGTACCTGAGAGCTTACATCGACAAGGAGGGCGGTTTCACAGTAGATGACTGTGAGATGGTTTCCAGAAAATTAAGCGACTGGCTCGATGAGAAGGATTTCATCGACGACAGCTATATTCTTGAGGTGAGTTCTCCGGGTCTTGGAAGACCGCTCAAGAAGGAGAAGGACTTCAAGAGAAGTATGGGCGAGCAGGTTGACATTAAGTTATACCGTGCGATCGACCGTCAGAAAGATTTTAGCGGAGCCCTTTGCGCTTACGATGAAAAAACAGTTACGATCCAGTATGAAGATGGATCGACAACTACATTTGATAGAAAAGATATTGCCTTAATTCGTCTGGCATTTGATTTTTAAAGGAGGATAAAAAATGAACAAGGAACTGTGGGGAGCAATGGATGTCCTGGAAAAGGAATATAACATCAGCAAAGATACATTGCTCGAGGCCATCGAAAATTCCCTCATTACAGCTTGCAAGAACCACTTTGGCAAGGCTGATAATGTAAAGGTTGTGATCGACCGCGAAGGCTGTGATTATTCTGTATATGCAGAGAAAGAAGTTGTTGAAGTTGTTGAGGATCCGGTAACTCAGATCAGCCTTGCAGATGCAAGAATGAGAGCTGCAAAGTTCCAGATCGGCGATATTGTTCAGGTTGAGATTAACTCTCGTGAATTTGGCCGTATCGCAACTCAGAACGCAAAGAACGTGATCTTACAGAAGATCCGCGAGGAGAGCAGAAAATCCCAGCTCAACGAGTGGCAGTGTAAAGAGAAAGAAGTTGTTACAGGTATTGTTCAGCGTTATATCGGAAGAAACGTAAGCGTAGACCTTGGCAAGATCGATGCGATCTTACCGGAGTCCGAGCAGGTAAAGGGCGAAGTATTCCAGAGAACAGAGCGTATTAAATTATTTATCCTCGAAGTTAAGGATAACCCGAAGGGACCGAGAATCTCCGTATCCCGTACACATCCGGACCTCGTAAGAAGACTGTTCGAGGCTGAGATTGCAGAGGTGCGTGACGGTACTGTTGAGATCCGTGCGATCGCTCGTGAGGCTGGTTCCAGAACTAAGATCGCGGTTAGCTCCAAAGACCCGAACGTAGATCCGGTTGGCGCATGTGTAGGTTTAAACGGTGCGCGTGTCAATGCGATCGTAAATGAGCTTCGCGGCGAGAAGATCGACATCATCAACTGGGATGACAACCCGGCATTCTTAATTGAGAACGCATTAAGCCCGGCAAAAGTTATCTTCGTTGCAGCTGATGAAGATGCGAAAGAGGCTCAGGTTATCGTTCCGGACTACCAGTTATCTTTAGCAATTGGTAAAGAAGGTCAGAATGCAAGACTTGCAGCAAGACTTACAACATATAAGATTGATATTAAGAGCGAATCTCAGGCGAGAGAGCTCGGCCTCTTCGATGATCTCGAGATGGGTGAGTACGAAGACGGTTACATGGAGTATGAAACTGAAGGCAGCCAGGAGAGCGCTTTAGAAGCTGACGTTACAGAAGAAGTTTAAGAAGGTTTGATTCCGAAGAAATAAGGAGTGAAAGGAATTCCATGGGTACAGAGAAGAAGATCCCGCAGAGACAGTGCATCGGATGCGGGGAAATGAAAAATAAACGGGACCTGATTCGTGTCCTGAAAGATACGGAAGGTGCGATCTTCATTGATGTGACCGGAAGAAAGAACGGACGCGGAGCATACCTCTGCCCATGCATGGACTGCTTTAAAAAGGCAGTGAAGGGCAAGGGCCTGGAGCGTTCCTTTAAGATGGCAATTCCGAAAGAGGTGTACGAGAGTCTGGAAAAGGAGATGGAGAAGATTGGATAACAGATCAAGAGTTTTCGGTCTTTTAGGACTGGCGGCGAAAGCAGGAAAAGTGAAGAGCGGAGAGTTCTCCACGGAGAAGGCAGTGAAATCCGGCACCGCATTTCTCGTTCTTGTGTCAGAAGAAGCATCGGATAATACGAAAAAAATGTTCCGGAACATGTGTACATTTTACGAAGTTCCTTATTATGAGTTCGGAAAAAAGGAAGAGCTTGGTCATGCATTGGGCAAGGAGATGCGTGCATCTCTGGCAATTCAGGACGAAGGTTTTTCTAAGGCAGTCGTGAAATTATTGGAAAGCTTTGTGTAATGGTTACAGTGAAAGCGAGGGTAACAAGTTGGCGAAAGATTTAGAGAAGATAAATAACGAGGTTAATGGTAGCGTGAATAACGAAGATGTAAAGATGAATCCGTCCGCAGACGGAACACCGGCTCAGCCGGCGAAGAAGAGAATTGCGGCAGTTTATCGTCCGCAGAACAGTACTCAGCAGAAGGGTCGCCCGGGTCAGGGCAAAGCCCAGGGTCAGGGAAGACCGCAGGGCCAGAAACCGGCAGGCGCACAGAATCGTCAGGCAGCTCCGGCAGCGAAGCCGCAGGCTGAGACAAAAGCACCGGCAGCAGAGGCTGCGGTAAAGGCAGCACCGGCTCCGGCAGCAGTACAGGAGACAGCAGCTCCGGCAGTGAAACCGCAGGCTGAGACAAAGGCACCGGCGCAGGAAAATGCACCGGCAGCAAATCGTGATGGTCAGAGAAGAGAGGGCGGCTATCAGAAGCGTGAGGGTGGCTACCAGCAGCGCGACGGTCAGAAGCGCGAAGGCGGTTATCAGCAGCGCGACGGTCAGAGAAGAGAAGGCGGCTTCCAGCCGAGAGACGGTCAGAGACGTGAGGGCGGTTACCAGCAGCGTGACGGTCAGCAGCGCGACGGTCAGAGAAGAGAAGGCGGCTTCCAGCCGAGAGACGGTCAGAGACGTGAGGGCGGTTACCAGCAGCG
>SVDR01000095.1 GCA_015057755.1 Lachnoclostridium sp. | reverse complement strand
AATTCTTATTTATCGAACTACTTTTCTTTTTTATAATAACATATTCCATTAGATAAAAATAGCCTCTGCATAATGTTTCATCGATTATACAGAGGCTGAGTTTAATAATTACTTTGTCTACAATCTGGACTGCCAGATTTTGTCTGTATACGGTTGTCCAACTATGCAGCTTATTACTGTAAGAAGATAACACCACCCGGACCAAGCGGAAGGTTGAGTGTGTACCAAACGATAAGCTGGAAGATCCATACTACTGCGAAGGAAGCAGAGAACGGAAGCATATTGGCAATGATCGTACCGATACCTACATTCTTGTCGTACTTTCTTGCAAAGCTCAGTACGATCGGAAGGTATGTATATAACGGAGACAGCGGGTTTGTTAAGGAGTCACCGATACGGTAAACGATCTGTGCAAACGCCGGGTCATAACCTAATAACATCATTAACGGTACGAAGATCGGAGCAAGGATCGCCCACTTCGCAGATGCGGAACCGATCAGAAGGTTGATAAGACCTGTCAGAACGATAAGACCAAGGCAAAGCGGAATACCTACAAGACCGATGCTCTCTAATAACTCTGCACCCTTGATGGCAACGATTGTACCGATCTTGGATACGGAGAAGAAGTTTGTGAAGATGGAGATAAAGAAGCACATGAATACATAGCTGCCCATCTCTGCGAAACCTTCACTGATGTCTTTCCATACATCTTTATCTGTTTTGTACTTGCCTGTACCGATACCATAGAAGAGACCCGGAACAAACAGGAATAATGTAACTGTAAACACGATACCCTTGGAGAACGGGGATGCACTTGCTGTAATGGAGCCGGATGCATCTGCAAGGATTGCTGTCGGTCCGAATACCGGAAGAGACAGAAGGAGAACGAATACTAACAGGATCACTGTGGAAATCGCTGCAAGCTTAAAGCCTTTGTTCTCTGCAGCTGTAAATACTCTTCTCTCCTCACCAAAGTCATACTTCGCAAGTTCTTCTCTGGAAATCGGGAAACGCTTGATTAAAACTTTCTCTACTAATAATGTACCTGTTACTGTAAGGATAAGACAGGATACGATTAAGAAATACCAGTTAATCGCGATAGACTGCTGGTATGTCGGATCGATCATCTGAGCTGCCGGCTCTGTGAAACCGTATGCAAGAGCGTCAGAAAGACCAAGGATCATGTTCGCACAGAAACCTACCGCTACGGAAGCAATACCTGTGTACATACCAAGTAACGGATGACGTCCAACGGACATGAAGAGGATCGCTGCAAGCGGCGGAAGTAAGATGTTACCAGCGTCACCAGCGATGTTTAAGTTGATTCCGAGGAATACAACTGCCATTGTTACGATCCAGCCCTTAGCGCCGCCGAGTAATTTCTCCATTAATGCAACGAGGAAACCACTCTTCTCAGCAAGAGAGGAACCGATAACTGCTACCAGTACCATACCAAGCGGTGCGAAACCGGAGAAGTTTGTAATAACATTGGACCAAAGGTACTGAATACCTTCAACAGACATGAGGTTAAATACCTCTACTGTAGCTCCGTCTGCCGGGTTAACAGCGCTTACACCAATTGCACTGAGAACTGCAGAAAGAACCATAACGATAACAGCCAGACCAAGGAACATTGTGATCGGGTCCGGAAGCATGTTACCAACGCGCTCAATACCGTCTAAGAAACGGTCAAACGCGCTTTTCTTTACGTTTGTGTTTTCACCCATAGTAAAACTCCTTTAAATTTTTTTATAATAATCGTCCCCTTTTAGTAACGAAAATTATTCATTTAAACGCGGCTTAACATCCTTCGGAATCGGACATTCGTAAACGCCGCCTGTCTCTTCCATCCACTCCGCGCGTGCTTTTTCAAGCAGCTCCTGATCTTCGAACAGACGGATACCTGTCATAGCGAGCACCTTGCCGGCTGTCAGCATTGCCTTGTGAGCCATCGGTGTGTTTCCGTGAGCTGTGAACTGCCATGTGTGGGATGCTGTTCCAAGAGTTGCAGAAGCCATGGTAAGCTGTGCAGTCGGCATCACGTAACTTGCGTCACCAACGTCTGTGGAACCTGCCATCGGAGCACCGTGCCAGTCAAGCGGAAGAATAGATGTGTGGATCGGATGCTCCAGAACCTCATCCAGCTTATCCGCACCAAACATCTTGCGGAAGTTTGCTTTCTTCGCTTCTAACTCAGACTCTGTGGATGTCTCCAGTAAGAACTTTCTTGCCATTGCAAAATCATCTTCATCGTACTCCGGAGCGCCAATCTCGTTCATATACTCATGCATTACAGTTGTAAGCGCTTTGTTCGGAATATAATCGGAAAGACCTGCATAAAGCTCGTAAGTCATCTCTGTGCCTGTCATCTTTGCAGCACCTTCTGCCACGTCGATCACACGCTTGTAGATTTCCTGTACCTGCCAGGACTTTGGAGCACGTACGAAGTAATGCACGCAGCTGCGTCCCTGTACTACGTTCGGAGCGATTCCGCCTACATCACGGTATGCATAATGGATTCTTGCCTCCGGAATAATGTGCTCTCTTAAATAGTTTACGCCAACGCTCATAAGCTCAGCTGCGTCAAGAGCGGAACGTCCCTGCTCCGGAGCTGCTGCCGCATGAGCAGTCACGCCTTTGAAACGGAAGAATACGCTGACATTTGCCAGTGTGGAAACGGTCCACGCTTCATTGACAGCCATCGGATGCCATGTAAGCGCTGCATCAACACCGTCAAAAATACCGTCACGGGCCATGATCGTCTTACCATTGCCCTTCTCTTCACTCGGACAACCAAATAAAACAACCGTACCCTTGCCCGGGTTCTCTTCCAGATACTTTTTCATAGCCAGAGCTGCCGCAAAGGTACCTGCACCTAACAGGTTGTGTCCACAGCCATGTCCGTCCGGATTCGGATCTTCCGGTCTCGGTTTACGCTCTGTGCATCCGCCGATCTGGGAAAGCTCCGGAAGCGCATCGTACTCAGCAAGGAGACCGATCACCGGTTTTCCCTCACCGTATGTAGCCTTAAATGCAGTCGGCATTCCCGCAAGGCCCATCTCTACCTGAAAGCCCTCTTCCTTTAAAACCTTCTCATAAAGATCCACTGTCTTAAACTCATGGAAACCAATCTCTGCAAAATCAAAAATCTGATCACTGACATTTACGATCAGATCTTTTTTTTCTTCAATCGCCTGGGTAACAAAGTGTTTCATAATTATGTTATCCTCCTTTATAAACTTTTTATAAAAAAAGTGTGAATTGTTTTTATTTTAACACATTTGCACCATTTGTCAATGGAAAACCTTGTTATATAATATTTCGGATAAATTCCATCCTCCGTTCCTGCTGCCGTTCCAGATTGAGAATCTTCTCCGTCTGCCGGGCCGGGACCCAGGCCTTATTGGCATTGTAGTAAAAATTGATCTGTTTCCAATATTTTTCCGGATACAAAAACAAATAATACAGGCAGGACCGTTCTGTCTGTGTCATAGGAAGCACATGCTCATAAGCTTCAAGCATATGATTGCCCAATGCGGAATCCCAATCGTGCTTTTCCATCACTTTCCTCATGAAATAATACAGATCTTCCACCTGCAGCCCCATGTGCATTTTATTAAATTCCGTTACTGCCACATAATCCGGTCCGATCAAAATATGATGCTGATTCAATTCTCCATGACAGACATAATATTTCTGTTCGATGGTCTCTCCCGCCTCTTCAAATACGCGCTTCATTCCCAGACCTGCCTCAAGTGCCTGCTCATAAAACCGATCATAACTTCCGATCACAGTCAGCTCAAATTCATTTTTCTTCCTTTTTCCGCGAATAAAGGTTCTGGCTTTCCGCAATTCACGGTTATGTTTTTCCATAGCTTCGTAAAGCGGCGGAGAGATCATGGATTTTAAATTCCACTCCTCTCTGCTTTCCACCTGACGGAGTGATTGATGCAAAACCGCGATCTGACGGACGGCTGACAAAATCTCCTGACTGTCTTTCAGATCACATTCCCTGTCTGAAAACCAGTTTTTTACCAGATATCTGGTCCCGTCCTCAGCTGTGGAAACCAGCTCATTTTCCAAGTTTCGCACATATTGGTCTACGCGAAGTGCTCCGGCTTCCTTCATCGTATCGAGGACAGCCTCTTCAAATTCCAGGCGTTTCACGCTCCCCTTATATTCTTTTAACAGTTTCAGCCCTTGATTGGTGTCAAAGATCCATGAGCCGCGTCCTTTTCTTGCATTGATGATCTCCAATCCATATTTCTCTACGATTTCTGTTCCCCAGTCAATCACCCGCATCCCCTCCATATTCCTCGTTTTGCCTTAAAGCTATTTCCAGAATATGAAAAAGCAGACAAAATTATGAACTAATTTTGTCTGCCAGAATCTTCAACAGGGCATCTTTCTGATTCAGTTCCGGGTGTTCTAACACCAGATCCAATAACCATGCAAGAGTTTCTCCCAGTATTTTTCCTTTTTCCACGCCCGCAGCCATCAGGTCTCCGCCATTGACTGCCAGCATTTTCAGTGAAATGCAGTCTCCGTCTGCTTCAATCTCACTCCAAAGTCTGCGGATTTCTTCTATATTATTGTCTCCATCCAGCTCCTTCAGATACAGGCAGCCTTCAAACTGGTATCGGCTCATCTTGCTCAGGAAACGGCGAATCTGCGGTTTTTCCGGAGCCAGCGGTTTTTGCGCCGCCTCCACCATGATCCTGCCATTATCGATGGTTTCATTGTCCAATTTCAGGCCCTTTAATATAGCCCGGACTTTGGACGGCTCCATATGGCGGAGAAATCCCGCCCAACGGATGGATTTTTCCTTCGGAAGCACCTTGATCTTTGCTATGCTTTCCGCACATTCTTTTTCAAATACTTCGCCAAAATCTGCTGTTACATACGGGCAGATTCCGGTCGCCTCCACCATCATCATGTTTTCCGGATAATCCGAAAGCAGAAGCTTCGTTAACTCCACCTGGATTCGCTCTTTGCTGACATTTTTCAGATTTGGAGCAATATCCGCAATGGCCTTGTACGTTTCTGCCTCGATTTCAAACCCCAGCTGAGCTGCAAAACGAATGGCGCGAAGAATTCGCAGAGCATCCTCTGTAAACCGGTCATGGGCAAGACCCACGCAGCGGATCACTTTATTTGCCAAGTCTTCCATTCCGCCAAATTCATCCACGATCTCCGTTTCATGGCTGTATGCCATGGCATTGATCGTAAAGTCACGGCGTTTTAAGTCCTCTTTTAAATTGGATGTGAATTCCACCGTTTCCGGGTGACGGCCGTCATGGTATTCGCCGTCAATCCGGTAGGTTGTTACCTCGTAGCCGTTTCTGTTTTTGATGATCGTCACGGTTCCGTGCTGAAGTCCGGTATCTACGGTTTTTCCAAAAATGCTTTTTACCTCTTCCGGTTTGGCAGAAGTGGTAATATCCCAGTCTCCCGGCTCACGGTCCAAAAGTGTATCGCGAACACAGCCGCCGACAGCGAACGCTTCAAAACCATGTTCTCTTATCTTTCCAATGATCCATTCCACATCACGTGGCATTTCTATCCGCATAGACTCACACTCCTTTATCTTATACTCCGCCCAGACGCTCAAATGCCGGAAGCAATCGTTTTGCCAGCATCGCAGCCAGAATACAGAGTACAAAATCTTCTCCGACCGTCAGCAGGAAGCAGTTGATGAATACAAGTTTCCAGCTTACAGCCACTTGCAGCACATAATTGCTGCACATATAAAAATATATCATACCGCAGGCATAGTCTGCAACCAGTCCCCAAAATGCAGCGAACAGCAGCCAGCCAAAGGTTCGTTTTCGAATTTTCTCATAAACTTTTCCGACCAGATATGCTCCGACAGCGAAGCCGATCAAGAATCCGAATGTCGGTTTTAATAAATAAGACGGTCCTCCTCCGGATGCGAAGACCGGAATTCCGCAAAGTCCGATGATCAGATAGGTGCTGACGCTGGCTGTTGCCCTTCTCGCACCGAGCAGCAGGCCCGCAAGCAGTACGAAAAAGAACTGCAGTGTAAAATGCATCGGCACCGGCTGTACCGGAATTGTAATTTTAATAAATGCTCCAACGGCGATCAGGGCCGCAAACAGGCCACAGAATGCCAGATCACGAATCGTCCACTTTGTACGGTTCATATGTTTCCCTTCTCTGTCCACCAGTATGATGGAAAAGCCGGGCGGAGTTTGTGAGCCGCCCGGCACTATAATTATCTTCCGTTTTACAGATTAGTATGCTTTGCCCCAGTAAACCATCTTCTGAGCCGGTTTGCCGCAAACGATACAAGTATCGCCAAGGTTCTCCTGTGCGAACGGCATACATCTGGAAGTTACGCCAACTTCCTCTTTTAATTTGTTCTCGCACTCCTGGCAGCCGCACCACATTGCACGGATGAAGCCCGGTTTGTTGTCTGCGATGTCTTTCATTTCTTCCATGTTGTGAGCGTCGTATGTGTGCTCCTCGC
>SVDR01000094.1 GCA_015057755.1 Lachnoclostridium sp. | reverse complement strand
CAGACATGGTTTCCGCGTCCGCTTCCATATCCAGAGCCTTGCCTTCTTCCAGAAGCTCTTTTGCCCCTGTAAGGTCGCCAGACTTTGCAAGGGACATGGCACCGAAATAGCAGTATTCCGTCCGCTCTTCGTCCACCTGATTCAAAATATCATATGTATATGCTGCAGCCGCATAATCACCCAGTTTGTACTCTGCCTCCGCCCGGTACTTGAGAATATCAAGCTCAAACTCCGTTACGGATTTTGCATCTGCCACCAGATCATTGAATGCAGCCACTGCGCCTTCATAATCACCGCTCTCCATCCTTGCGATCGCTGACTCTCTGGCTGCTGTCATCTCTTCTGTCACACCGCCGCATGCGGCCAACAGAACCGCAGACAGGCATACCATTGCAGCCTGTGTTTTAAAATTATTTTTTAAACGCTTCATGGTTCCCACTTTCGTAATCTTATCAGACGTTTTCTGCCATTAAAGTCTAACATACTTTTCATGATTCTTCCACAAAAAAAGGAACCTTTCGGTCCCTTTTTTCAATTCTAATGGTTTTTCTTTGCTTTATCTACTGCACCGCCGATCGCCATGATCACAGCAAATACGATCAGGTACCATACACAGCTGAAACGATGGCTGATAACCGATGCAAGAACCATAAAGGAACTGCCGATGATCGCCAATGTCGGGAATACATATCTGCGCAGGGTAGTTTCACTCTTTTCATTGCGCATCCACCGTACAAAGATCGGAATGTACATCGCATATACGGTGATGATCGGAAGCTCTGTCGGGTCAAATACGAATGCGCCGCTCCATGTACCTGCCAGGTTGGATAAATAGAAATACAGGAACCATGCCGCACTGACGATCAGTGCAAATACTGCAGAGTTGCCCGGCATATTGGTCTTTTTATCAACCTGTCCGTACATCTCCGGATCCGGACCTTCGCCGCGGTTTGCGATGGAATACATACAGCGGCTGCAGCCCATCATAAGACCGTTGGCTGTACCGAGACAGGAAATTGCAATGAACAGATTCAGGACATTTCCTAATACATTACCGAAAATCTTTGTAAATGCAACTGTCGCACCCTTATCGATCAGCTCCTGGTTGGTTACACCGCCGGCAACACCGATATAGTAGAAAATATAGGTTGCGATGATGATGATACCGCCGATCACCAGCGCTTTCGGAAGATTCTTTTTCGAATCTTTGATCTCAGAGTTGATGGATGTGGCGATGATCCAGCCTTCGTATGCAAATGCAGTTGCACATACGGACGCAAACAGCGGGTTTGCAGAAACTTCTGCCACCTGCGCAGTTGTTGTCATATTGTTCTGCAGCATGCCGGTTGCAAGACCGTAAATAATACCAACCACAGCCATCAGTCCCAGCGGGATCATTTTAATAATGGTTGTGGATGTCTGAAGCTTACCTGCCAGCTTCGGAGACAGAACGTTTAACGCATACACACCGCACATCACAAACAGAGTCAGCGCCAGACATTCCGGACCGATCACACAGCCGCCTTCTGCTGCCGGAATGATCATATTAAAGTTCGGATTTACAGAAACGATAAATTCCAAGGTGTATCTTGCTGTAAGCCAGCAAAGAGCCGCTGTCATACTCGGGAAATAGATGGTTCCGACAAACCAGCCCATATAATAGCCGTAGCGAGGACCTACTGTTGCCTCCGCATAGTCTACCATACCGTTTACTCGCTCATACTTCTGACTCATAAAAGAAAATGTGATCAGACATGCCAGCATGATCGCACCGCCGATCAGCCATGCAAAGATCGCCAGCGGCATATCACCGCCGGTCTTCTGTAAGATCGCCTGCGCCTTAAAGAATACACCGGAACCGATTACAATTCCGACTACCATACATATCGCTGTGAATAGACCATATTTTCGTTCTAGTTTGTTTTCCATAATATTACTCTCTTTTCGCGTTTTTTATTTTTGAAGAGTTAAGCCATAAAACTACTTAACTCCCGTGGAGCCGAAACCTCCGCGTGCCTTGTCGCCCAGATGTTCCGTTTCCTCAAATACCAGCTTCGGCTGATTCTTCATGATCCGAAACTGACAGACACGGTCATTGACATGCACCACCGTATCCCTTGTGGCGTATACCGGCCAGCGCCAGATATCTTCATCCCCGCAGTAGGTATTGTCCACAACACCAACGGAATTTACCTGAAGCAGACCGTAATTCTTAAAGGTAGAGCTTCTCGGTGCGATATGCGCCTCGTAGCCCTCCGGAAGCTTCATCGATATACCCAGGTTCACCATTTTGAACTCGCCGGCTTTAAACTCCACTTCCTCTGCCGCTCTCAGATCGATCCAGTCGGATTTTCCGTCGATATAGGTCAGTTTATCAATTTGATTACTATGATACTTGATCTTAATCGTCTCCATTTGATTGATCCCTCTTTTCTTTCATGTTCTGACTATCATAACACGATGCGGTTGATTTTTCAACTTTATTTCTTTAAAGCAGCAGAGATGTTTTCTTATTTCTCCTCTTTACCGGTAATCGTATTGATACGATGTCCTTTAATATTTATATGATATCCATCATAATAATCATCGTCCCAATCCCAGTCCAGCTGATCCAGATCTTCGCAGAGACTGAAAAATACACGTTTTTTCTCCATATAAGCGGTCAGATCTTTTTCCAGATTCGGATACTTTCTCCTTGTCTCACGGTCTTTTTCTGTACGTTCGCTGTTCAAATATTCCTGAAAAACGGCATCCGGGATCTCGCTGTACTTCCTGCGAAGTTTCCCGCACAGTTCCATCAATTCACGAAAACAATGATCCAGCTCCTTTTCCTTATTCTTCTTTTCACGTTCATATAACCAGTCATCCATCCATTTACTCATGTTCTGCACCTCTCTTCCGGCCGGTGTTTTTTCTGTTTCTGCTCTTGCCGATTCGCATAAATAAGATCCAAAGCAGCAGAGACGATGTATCTCCCAGGAAGATCAGCTTCACGGTCGTATTGGTAAATAAAAACAGCTCTGCAGCAATTCCCAATACCGTCTGGAACACGAAAGAAAACAGGATCAGTTTCTGTACGGAAATCACAAATCTGCTCTCAATTTCCGGCTGCATGTAACGCTTCATAAAGATCAGAAGCAGGATACTCAGTCCAAGGAATCCCAGCATAAGCGCCATGCCGTAATGATGATGGATCCAGGAAAGCGGCAGATACCGTGAAATAAAGCTCTGGCTGTTTAACGCCGAATAATCTCCATGATAACTCTGAGAAACAGCGTTCATCCTGTGGGCGATCCAGCCGAGATTCCAAATGGAATCATATCCCATGATTTCATGGTAAAGACTCACTGCGATTTCGCGAACACGTTTGCTCATGACAAAAAGTGTAACGATCGCGACAAGATTCGATACGACTGTCACCACAATGCGGTGCGGCATTTTAGCCCGGATCCTGTCCAGGATCTCCTGCTCGTTCATACCCTCTTTTAAGTCCAGATCAAACATAGACTTCTGATGCATGCGGCGGCTGTACTGGATCAGCTCAGACACATTGGGCTTTGCAAACAGCAGGTAAGCGGCATCTGCAACCAAAAGCATATACAGCCACCGGATCTGATCGGTGTAATCCGTCCATTCGCCTCCGTTGAAGGTTGCCAGACTCAGTAAAACGATCGCGACCCCATAATAAACGGCTGACCAGAGCACCGGTCGACTCTTTTTCGATCGGATTTCCGCGGTCTCCTCTTTATAAAGAAGTGTCATTGACAACGCCATAATGATCATCGGCCAGAAACCAGCCAGCAAAGAGCGCACATAGTAAACAGAACCTTTGCTCAGCAAATACATACTGAGCAGAATTCCTGTTCCGATCTCTCCCCAGTAACCCCTGGATTTTTGTTTGGCCTTATCTTCCTGATAATCCCACAGCCAGTAAATAAGAAGAACGACGAGATAACCTGCCAAAAATGCAAGAACGGAATATCCGTAAGCTATGATATACAAGAGAACGCCCCAAAACATGGCGGAGATCAAATGACGAATGCTTTTCGCCCGCGTCTTGCCAAAGGCTGTCAAATCCCTTTTATAGTAAGAGATCGCTGCCCATAAGATCGCACATTCAAATCCCATGGTAATAAGCTGTCGGCGGACATAACGGACATAATAATCCCCCATCCATGCATAATCCGGATCAAGGATGCTGTCCACATAAGTGAAATACAGTCTGGCGATCACCAGTACCGCAACGATCAGCGTCATCGGCAGCGTAAGGATCGGTCCGCGCAGGTTCTTTCGGTCTCGCTCCTGCACCTTCAGTTCTTTGATTCCGTCTTTCATTCGTGTTCGTGCCTGCTCAAAGGTTCGGAACAGGATACTGTCCGCGATCCGGTCGATCAGCTCCCGGTAACCAAAGCTGTCGGATGTGGATTTCAAAGATTCCCGAACCATCTCCACCTGCCGGGAAGTGGTTCCTTTTTCCATCATTTGGCGCATGTTCTGATTCTTTGCATCCCCATTGCTCAGTGTCTGTAACTGTTTCAGAATATCCAATCGGTTCTGCAGGGATTCTGACAATCCTTTGAGATTTTTTCTCGTTTTCCGATTCAGCTGATTTCCAAAGTGCATTTTACCATCATCGACAAACTGCTCCAACCGCTCATAACATACACGAGCACGGAATACCTCCTCATCCAATGCATACGTATCAGCCAGAGAAACCGCCTGCTCCAGGAATTTATTATCCTTCAGAACACTTATTTTTACCGATTCTTCCATGTCAAAGGAATCGCCAAGGAACGTAAACATTTCCCATGATGTCATATGAGCGGAGTCTTTCTGATATTTCTCCTGCAAATATCGGCCGACAAGGTCAGCGCCGACGTTTGCAGAACAATAAAACCGTCCTGCCTCCTCACCCCGGATCCATTCTCCGATATACTGATGGGAGAACTTCCATGTTTTCTCCCCAAGCCAGTTGGTGTTGCTGGCCAAAAGAATCTGCATCTTCAGAAGAATATCATGTTCCCGGTTCTCATCCACCCCCAGCAAGGAAGTCACCATGTTTGTCGGAATACCCTCCGGAATTGCCAGCATGGTGCTGATGAAACGACGGTATTTCTGCTCATATTCCTCATGTTTCGGAATACTTCCTTCAAACCACTGGTAGAACATGGCTGACAGACCGTCCGGGAAATGTTCCAAATCTGTAATGGACTGGTTTCCATTGTGAATGCTGTTAGCCATCAATTCTGCATATAAAAACACGCCCTTGCTGGCCTCAGTCAGTCGATCCAGCACTTTATTGCGCTCTGATTCTAGTGGAATCTGCTGCAACTCGTTCTCAAGACAAGACTCATAATAAGTCCGAATATCGACCATATTTCTCTCCATGGAACCCTGCAGTTTCATGGAATTCATGTTTCCGAAAATGGAAGTTACCGATGCCAGCTCTCTTGTGGTCACCAGGAATCTAAGCCAATTCGGAAGCCGGTCGGCATACTGTTTCAATGTTCTTGCAAGATCATTGTCCTTTTCATCACCGCACTCGTCAAGTCCATCGATGATAAAACAAAGCGTTTCATGTCCGCCGTCAATATATAAATTCTGGAGCGGCTCCGAAAGAAGCATATCGAATAATTCCGAAACGTTCTTATTCTTAAGATTATCTCCATTACCAAAAATTTGAATCAATGCCTTTCGATATGCCGGTAAACGACATGCCAGCTGATAGGAAATGGAGCGAATGATATTTTCCGGATCATTGAAATGCACATGATCCCTCTCACAGAAAATACCGCCCACAACCTTCTCATTGTAGTGCATATAGTTGGCGGCAAAGGCACTTTTACCGATACCCGGTTCACCATATAAGATCAGCATACGGTCGGCATGTTTATCCTGCAGCCATTCCTCCACCTGGTCTGCCAGCCATGCGCGGCCCCAGAACGCCTTCGCCAGCAGGGCACTCTGGCGCGACCGGCTGATCAGCGGATTTAAGATTTTCCGGACAGACTCGATCTCTCCCGCAAACTCGCCGTCACGTTTTAACATTTCCACCAGCGTCTTCATTTTAGAAGAAAACCAGTCTTCAAAGGCCTCTGCACCGCGAGACTCCCACTCTTTCCAGTCATGCATGTCCAGCCACTGGGAGTGGCAAAGTTCTGCCGGCGGTACCACCGCTTCTTCATTTTCCAGAAGAATGGTCTTAATGTTTCCGCCCTTGACACCGACTGCAATGCTCAATTCATTGAGACAAACGCCCGGCTTTCGGCAAGAATGCCTGGAAAGACAGGCGAGGACACCATTGCTCTCGCTGATGCCCTCAAAAATCTTTCGTCTCCAATCGTTACCCTCTTTAATATCATCCAGATCCATCCACACATCAAAGCCGTTGGCTCTGAGATGATCACAGATCTTTAAGCAAATGCTCGCTTCCGGATGACCGTAACTCAAAAATAGTTTTTTATCCATACACATCTATCCTTTATTTGGAACAATCAGAACTTTATGTACACTCCTGTAATATTTTATGATCAT
>SVDR01000093.1 GCA_015057755.1 Lachnoclostridium sp. | reverse complement strand
ATCTTCCTCTGGCTCTGGCTGCAGCTAATCCTTCCTGTGTACGTTCTACAAGGACGTCCCTCTCAAACTGAGCAAGACTGGACATGATCGAAAACAGCAGTTTTCCTGTCGGCGTTGTCGTATCAATTGTCTCCTTCAATGATACCAGACGAATATTTCTGCTGTTGAATATTTCCATCAGTTCAGCCAGATTCTTAACCGATCTGCCAAGTCTCGAGAGGGACTCGATCACAATCGTGTCTCCATCTTCAACTTCCTTCAGCATCCGGTCAAGCTCAGGTCTCGACTTTTTTGTACCGCTCATTTTCTCGCAATACATGATGTCAATTCCGTAATTCTTCAGAGCATCCAGCTGACGGTCGAGATTCTGTTCATCTGTTGAAACTCTGGCATAACCACGTACTGTCATATAATCACCCTTTTTTGCTGTTGTTATAGAGTTCAGCGATGATCTCGATAATGGCTAATAACAATATACGGACGTATTTCACGTAGAACTCCTTCCATTTGATTCTGAATAATTCCCAACGCAATTTTCGTATCCTTTCTGACTTAGATTTCATACAGATATTCCTCTACCTCTTCCGGCGTAAAACCTTCTTCAATCAAAGCATCAATTTCGTCTGCCTCAATTCCGTGATACCATGCCATGGTACGAAGAGTGTCCAGATACTCGATTTCGTCAGTACGAATGTTTTTCACAGGATATCCTCCAAATTCCCACCACGGCAATCCGACAGATTCACAGAAATGGAAGGTTTCTTTTTCAAGAGTACCGTCAGGATTGATTTTCAGAATCGTTCCTTCTTCAATCGGCACTTCTGAAAAGTGTCCCTTCTTCAAATCTGCGAACAGCATCGAATCCACGATGGACTTATACAGAATCTCATCTGTACTGGCATAGACGTACATTTGCTTTTCCGGAAAGTGCAGAACAGACAACGGATTATCGCCTTTTACAAGCCAGATTGAATTCTGATCATCCAGTATTGCAAACGAAAAGCTCCTCTGAACGGTTTCCGCCATGAAACGGATACTGCCAAAGGAGAGCATTTTCTGTTTTTCGATCAACTGGACTGCGATGTAGGAATCTGTTTCGATCTTGTTTTTAGGAAGAGCGTAGGCAATTCGAGTGGATTCTACGTTATACAGAACCCCATTATGAGTCAGCGCAAACTTCGCATTAGATGTCTTGCCGTAGAACGGATGGGCGTTAAAAACCTTCTTGGCATCTCCATTGGTTGCATGGCGTGTATGTCCAATCACTGCACGGATGTTGTCAGGATGCTTGAACTCCAAAGCATATGCAGACTTTGCCTCCTTCTGAATCTGGATGCCGTTCTTGCAGAAAGCAATTCCTGTAGCGTCTGTCCCGCGTACAGCAGAATGTTCCGCAAGAGAGTTCGTCAATACAGAAAGATTTTTGACAGGCTCATTGTCATAACAGCTGAATCCGAAAAGTCCGCACATATCACACCTCCAGCCCATCATCAACACGTTCATTGACGTACAACCGTCTTGCCTTGAGGTAATCAATCAGTTCCAGCTTTGCAGTTTTGTCGATCCTCATGACAAACTCACACCACGACAGTTCTTCCATTTCGTAATCATGCAGACGAAGTGCAAGATGACAGATTTCATCCACAAGCTGCAGAGTTGCAATGAAGGTTTCGTAACGCAGAGTTCCACGAAAGATGCGGAATTCGATGGTGTGATAGTTCGCCAGATTCACGGCTACATAACGTCCTAAATCCTTATCCTTGGCTTTGGCATAAGTCTCGTGGACTGTAGAACTGATTGTTGCATATTTGGCTGCCCATCGATTGAGGGAAGCACTACTTCTTCGCGAAAAAAGTGTAAATTCATTAAAGTTTTTCTCCACGAAGTATATGATGCGTCCGATCGCGATCTCTTGCTCATCGAGCGTATCACCAAAGAAATCACGATTACAGTGAACGTGCAGACCGCAGGAACCGGCATTATGTGAGGTATAACGAAGACGTATTGCTTCTGCCATAATCTCACGCCAGTTCATGGAGTTAGTGTGGTATTCGAGCGTCATAGGATGACTGACGATTTCAAAGCCGTCGTCAAGGCTTCCGTCGTGCTTGCAGTAAATACGTTCTTCATCGAAGTTTGCGATATTACAGATTTTCTCTGCATTGCTGTCACTTTCTCCACCATCATCGATCTCCAGTTCCACGCCCATAAACAAAGAACCCGAACCATAAAAGATAGGTTCAGGCTTGTAGTGGTAGTTGTGGATGCTGTTGGCACTGTATTTGTTATAGCAGTCCTCGCAATAGGGATCGTCTCCGTCGTCGATGTAGTGTGCGTCATCGTTGTGGATGAGGAAGCCGCAGCTGCTGCAGTTGCAGTAGTTGTTCTCAAGACAATCGTGACAGAGCGTCAGTACACGATTTCCTTCTGCTTCTGCACGCCAGATACGGTCAAGACAGCAGTCGCAGAATGTGGTAAGTTCGTCGAAGCAGTCATCACACATGAGCTGATCGTCAAGTTCGTGCATGGTGTCTTCGGTAAGTTTGGCTCCGCAGTGGAAGCAGATGAGGGATTGAGACATGGTTTTGTCCTCCTGAAATGTAGTTTATTTTGGTTTGTTACCGCAGGAATGATATATAAGTGAAGGAAGCAGGATTGCGGGACGATATAAACTACAGGGGACAGAAGAACAATGATATAAACCAAATATTATGAAAGGGGGACTTATGTTATGTATAAAACTATCCCAGAAATACTGACCTTCAAGGAGTGTCAGCAGTTGTTGAAGGTTGGCAAGAATACGATGCTGGAATTACTGCATACGAGGCAGATTGAGGGATTCCGGATAGGGAATCGTTGGAGGATTACTAAGGAGAGTGTGGTGGAGTTTATTGAACGAAGATGATTTTATAGTTTAATTTCCATTTCAAGAACAATCACTATGATTATCATAGTAAAACTATACTTCAGCTAACCACATACTGTATTCACTTATTTCGAAAATGTGATATAATAAAATCAAAAAAGCGCTTTTGAATATTTTTGGGAGGACTGAACATGTCTATTGGATCTACTATAAAACGTCTGCGTCATGAAAAGAATATCACGCAGGCACAGCTTGCCGAATATTTAGGTATTACTTCACGCGCAATCTCACAGTGGGAGTGCGACAAAACTGCCCCTGATCTTAGTCAACTCCCCGCACTCTGCCATATCTTCGACGTTTCTTCCGATGTACTACTCAGTATTGATATTGAGAAGAATAATGAGGAAATTATTAAATATCTAACTGAAGCAAATGATTTAGGCAATCAGGGAAAAATTTCGGAACGTACTGCGCTTCTCCGTGAGGCAAATAAAAAATTTCCGAGAGATTATGTAATCATGCATCGTCTCGCTGACTCCATGGTATATGAGAATTCACACAAAGGCATCAAAAGATATGATGAAGCTATTGAACTTTGTAATCGAATTCTTACAGAATGTACGGATAGTATTATTCGTTACGAAGCGATTAATACTCTGGGAGTTGCATATGAACACGCAGGAAAGTATAAGGAAATGTTAAAACTCGCAGAAGAAATGCCCTCTGTGCATTTCTCCTATGAAGAATTTATGAAATATCGTTGGAGCGGAGAAGCGGGATTTGAAAAATTTCAAGAATACATGGATTATCTGATCGGACGTGTTGTTGAAATGATAGCAATTGCCCCCGGGTCAGCTCCGTGATGATGGGGAATTCATTTATTCATATGAGAATAGAATCCGTTTGTTAAAAACAGCGGTTTCTCTTCTTGAAGTGTTATTCCCGGACGGTGATTATCAATTCAAGGCGCAGCTGGGCGAACAGGCTTGTAGCCATTTGTTTAGTACGTATCTTGAAAGTCAGGATTATGAAGATGCATGGTACTGGCTTGAAAAAGGTGCTGAATTTGCCATTCACATGGATAGCTATGACTTTGAAGCACCGCACACATCTCCAGTTTTGTGCGGTTATGTGGAAGGTGGTTGGATCATAGACACAGATGGGAATCATACACAAGCTATGCTTAACTGGCTGACTACCAGTGATGAAACCGAGGTGTTACGTTCCGATGCACGCTACGATGCACTGCTTAAACGTCTTATGGAAACAGCATGCACACGCTAATGGATTGGAGTGAAAAGTCAACAGCATTGTGAGATGCTGGGGCGTCGGCAGATTTTCAGGAGGAAATCTGCCGATATTTTTTTGACTATAAACATCCAAGCAATACAGATGGAGGATTCCAAAGGAGAGTGTGATCGAGTTTATTGAACGGAGGTAATATAATCACAGATAGAAAAGAAATATGGGTTGTTACAGCTCCATATTTCTTTTCTGTCGGTTACAGTTTGTTTTCTTCCAAAATCCATCTTATCTAACGCTTATTTTACCTAAAACAGATGTGATATTCTCAAACGCGAAAATAAATTCGCGTTCGCAGATTTTTACTTTACGAATTGGGTAGGAATTTTCACATTTATGTGTTATAATAAAGAAAATTGGGCGATTTGGTACAAGGAGGACTTCCATTATGCGTATCAGCTATAACAAACTCTGGAAGATGCTTATTGATAAAAATATGAAAAAGAGTGATTTGAAAGAAAAGGCTGGCATCAGTTCTGCTTCCCTTGCGAAACTTGGTAAGGGGGATAATATTACCACGGATGTTCTTCTTCGTATCTGCGAAGCAATGGATTGTCGGATTGAAGATATTCTTGAAACGATCCGTGACTAACCAATACTGGAAATTATGATTAGGAGGATTCGATATGACTATATTGGGCAAGAAACAGATGTCTGAAGAAGACATCAAATTGAACTATATTACTCCGGTCATTCTGAAGGGTTGGAAAGGTCACATTACGATGGAGACCAAAATCACAGATGGTCGAATTAACATTAGAGGAAATATTGTGGCTCGTAGTAAGCCTAAATTTGCCGATTATATGCTTTACCTCAACGACGGAAAACCCATTGCTGTTGTTGAAGCAAAAGACAACAATCATTCTGTATCCTACGGTTTACAGCAGGCGATGACATACGCTCAGATGATGGATTTGCCGTTTGCATATTCTTCAAACGGTGATGCGTTCTATGAGCATGACTTCTTGACCGGACAGGAACAGCAAATTGCTTTAGATAAATTTCCGACACAGGACGAACTGGTAGCGAGATATTACGCTGAGCTGAATGACGGTAAGGGCATTTCCGACATGGAAAAGAAAATCGTATCTCAGCCGTACTATTCTTCTCAGAGTACATATCCTCCACGTTACTATCAGAGAAATGCAGTAAATAGAACCGTCGAAGCGATTGCCAGAGGTCAGCAAAGATTGTTGCTTGTCATGGCAACGGGAACGGGAAAAACATATACTGCTTTCCAAATCGTGTATCGTCTGCTTCGTTCTGACCTTAAAAAGAGAATCCTGTATCTGGCTGACAGAAATATTCTTGTTGACCAGAGTATTTTGCAGGATTTCGCACCGCTTGAAAAGACCATTTACAAAGTGGATTTCTCCGATAAGGAATGTCTGAGTAAGATTGCTTCCCATGAAGTAAACTTCGCTCTCTATCATCAGATGGTCGGGCAGAACGACGAAGAACACTTCAGACAAATCCCCGCTGAATACTTTGACCTCATTATTGTGGATGAGTGTCATCGTGGAAGTGCCAAGGAAGACAGCAACTGGCGTAAAGTTTTGGAGTATTTTTCTTCTGCGACCCAAATCGGTATGACAGCAACGCCCAAGGAGAGCGAAAAAGTATCGAACATAGACTACTTTGGAGACCCCGTTTACATTTACAGCTTGAAGCAAGGCATTGAAGATGGATTCCTTGCGCCGTTCAAAGTTATCAATATCACGACCAATATCGGCGACGGATGGAGACCGTACAAAGGACAAACCGACATTTACGGCAACGAGATTGAAGACCGAATTTACAACAACAGGGACTACGACTACAGCATCATTCTTCAGGATCGTATTAATGAGGTTGCAAGGGAGATTACCGAGTATCTGAAAAGTACCGACAGGATGCAGAAAACCATCGTGTTCTGTGCTTCTGAAGATCATGCCGAGCGTATGAGAGTTGCCCTTATCAACCATAACGCTGACATGGTCAAGGAGAATCCGGACTATTGTGTCAGAATCACCGGTTCCGATGTTTATGGTAAGTCCAAGCTTGACTATTTCATCTCCGTATCCAGCCCATATCCGGTTATCGCTACAACATCCGAGCTGCTTTCCACCGGCGCAGACTGCAAAATGACAAAGTTGATCGTTCTGGATAAGACGGTCGAGAGCATGACCACCTTTAAGCAGATTATCGGTCGTGGAACCCGTATCAGAGAAAAGGACGGCAAGACACATTTTGTCGTTATGGACTTCAGAAATGTGACGAGACTCTTTACCGACCCCGATTGGGACGGTCCGATTGAGCAGGACGAAGGTTTCCAACATGGTGGCGGAGGCAACAAGCCGAAAGGCGGCGGTCATGGTGGCAGAGGGAAAGAACCTCCCGTTGACCCTGTTGAAACCCCTATCGTCGATAAAGACGGATGCAGAGTGAAAATTATCAATAAGACCGTTTCTGTCTATGATGCCAACGGCAAACTGCTCCGACAGG